>DQVB01000337.1 GCA_015661985.1 Planctomycetota bacterium
GAGTTCAATATCTACTGCGATCCGACCGCCGCGCGGGCGGTTTTTCGCTCACCGTCGACCAAGACCCTCATCCCACTGGATGTGACCAACCAACTCATTCTCAACTACGATCTTTTCCGCCAGCTGCCTGACGAATCGACCCGGGTGGGGCAGCTGCTGCACAAGATGCTTCCGGGGGTCTTTTTGGCCTACCGCCAGAAGTTCGGCCTGGAGGGGATCCACGTCCACGACCTGGTGGCCCTGGTGGCGGTGACTCGCCCCGAGTTGTTCACGACTGAGGAGATGGCCGGGGACGTGGAAACGGCGGGCAAACTGACGGCGGGGGCGACCGTTTTCGACCGGCGCCGCGTGCCCGCGTGGCGACACAATATGGAGGTGGCCGTGGCGATGGACGTAGAGCAAGTGATCGAGGAGATCATCGCTTGCTTTCGGACCGCGGCGAAACGGTTGGGCTGACCGTCGGCGGGCCAGGCGCGGGGGCCACAGATCGCCCAGGCTGCGGTTCAGGGGACGAATTTGCTTCGATCGGCCAACGTGACCTTGATGCGAACCGGTTTGCGGTCCCGGAAGACCACCAGCGTCACCTCTTGACCGACCTCCGAGAGGTTCACCAAGTTGATCAGGTGACTGCTATCTTCGATGGGCACCTGATTGTACTGCAAGATCACGTCACCCAGTCTCAGCCCGGCCTTTTGGGCGGGCGAATTGACGGTGATCTTGGTGATGCGGGCACCCATGGGCCGGGGCAGCCCTGCTGCGGCTGCGGCCGCGGGGGTGAAGTCGCCTTCCAATTCGACCCCCAGGTACGCGCGGGACACCTTGCCCTGCTGGATCAATTGCCGGGCCACGGTCATGAACATATTGATGGGGATAGCGAATCCCACCCCTTCGCTGCCCCCCGAATTGCTGGCGATGGCCGTGTTGATGCCGATCACTTCGCCCCGGAGGTTGACCAAAGGTCCGCCGCTGTTGCCCGGGTTGATGGCCGCATCGGTTTGGATGAAGTCCTGGAGGCGAACGGCCCTGGGCCCCAGCTCCAAATCCCGCCGCCCGGTGGCGCTGACGATGCCGAAGGTAACCGAATGGCTCAGCCCATAGGGGCTTCCCACGGCCAGCACGAAGTCGCCGATCTGGACCGAGTCGCTGTTGCCCAGCCTGGCGGCCACCAGTTCCGGGGCCGAAACGGCCATCACGGCCACATCCGTGTCCGGGTCCTCCCAGATTCGCTCGGGCCGGATCTGTCGCCCATCGGCCAGGGTGATCTTGACACCGCTGGGTGAAGCGCCCGTGATGACGTGGCGGTTGGTGAGGATGTAATGCTTGTTTTTCCAAGCAATGATCACGCCTGAGCCGGCCTCTTCGACGCGACGGCCTCGGCCCAGCTGGAGGGCGGGCCGGCCTGAAACGTCCGCCTCGATGTGGACCACCGTGGGCCCGATCAGCTTGGCCGCCGTCCTCAACACAGCCGCCTGGGCCTCCAGCACCGCGGCCTGGGACTGCAGCTGCTGGTAGAGTTCTTGGCGCTTTTCGGGGGTCACGGGCCCGTACCGTTCGATCCCCGCTTGGATGGCCTCGACCTGCCCCCGGGCCACTTCCGCTCGGATTCCGCACAGCGCCAGCCCCAACAGTACCCCGGTGGCCCACAGTCGGCCGCTGCCGAGCGAAGGGAGGGTGAGGCGGCCTGCTTTCATGGGCAAACTCCTTGGCTAAGTAGAATTGGGGCGGCCCGAGGCGGGGCACGACAGCCATCCGGGGACCGCCGCGCCGTGGCAGCCGGACGTACCAGAAAGCATAGCTCACGGCGGCCATCCCCAGGAAGTAGAGTATACCTTTTCAGCCGGGGTCGGACCGCCCCCCCGCAGGTCGATCAGCGCGCAGTATTCATGACCTCGCAGGCCGCAGCGAGCAAGCCCAGCCTCTGCCGGAACTTCGCTCGCTCGGCCAACGAGCAAACTGGAGCACCGTGTATGCCACGTCGGATCGCGTTTGCGCTGTTCCGGCAACACTTTGCGCGACCTTGTTCCGGCCTACGTGAACAATCCGGGTTGCCGGCAGAAGCGATCCCTCGGCGATCGTCAAGCGGCTGTGCCCGGCCTGTCCGGCCCGGCAGCCCTGGGGTGAGGAAAAACTCGTAGGGTAAGCGCCCTGGCTTACCCGGAACACGACAATACGGAGGATACGTCTGCTGGGGCGGTCCGGGTGGTTGAATCCGGGCCCACGGGACAAGCGGGGGCGCTTGTCCTACGAGACCCGTTGGCCTTGTTCATCGGCCCACGGCCGCCCCGGGGATCCGCGCGCTGCGTCACAGGGCAACACGGCAGCTCAAGAGACATCCAGCTCGATGTCGTTGACCGACAGGTCGGCATCCGACGGGCTGGTGTCCAGCAGCCGGCTCCAATCAACCTCCTGCGCATTGGGAACGCCCTCTTTCTCCGCTTCCCTCTGGCATTTGATGCACAAGGTGGCGTAGGGCAGCGCATTGAGACGGGCCATGGGGATGTTGCAGCCGCAGCCTTCACAGATGCCGTACTGGCCCTCTCGCATGCGTTCCAAGGCGTTCTCGATCCGCGCCAATTCGCGGCTTTCCACTTCGGCCAGCTGCGAGCTGATTTCGTCCTGGACCGTATCCAGGGCCGCATCCACCACGTCCCCACCGGATTGACTGCTCAGTTCCTTCAGCATACTGAGATCGCCGGCCAGGGCCTTCCGCAGCGCATCACGCCGTTTCAGAAGGACCTGGTGCATGTTCAGGATCGCTTCTTTGCGGTTCTTCATGGCATTGCACCTCTCGGCGTCCGATCCTGGCTGCGCTGAAGGTGTGCCCCCCTCAGTAGCCGTTGTCGAACCCCTCTTCTCTGATTCGTGTTTCCGAGCCTCTACCGGCCGGGCAGCCATGCGGCTGTCACCCGGCGGCAACCAAACTATACTACGCACGGCGGCTCGGGGGGTTTCAAAAAACTGGAAAGTTCCTTCTGGGGGTCGGCCGGAGCAGCTGGGCGTGTCGTAAGACATTCTCTCCAAGGAGCTTACGTCATGGATCCCCCTTCCGCCGCCGGTCCCCCCGGCAGGCCAGCCTGACTACGCCTGCCTCGGCGGGACACTTCCGCCGTGCAACCCCCCCATCGCGCAGGCTGCACCCGAAATACCCTGCGCCGGCCGGGCGCCGGGTTTGCTATCCGATAATCGTCAAAAGCGGCAGAGATATGCAGCCGTTTTTGCGCTTTGGCCTCTCCGATGGGCCTGACTCGAGCCTTCTTGTGCGCACCGGCGCCCCCGTAAGCTAGATCTCCTAAGGCTGTGGCGTCGACCCGAACGGAGTCCGATGGGCCCGGATGGCCGTGGTCCCCGCCACTGCTCGACATCCGCCCCGCGCTACCTAGGCATTCCAAGGGCCGGTTGCACTACTTTGGGTGAAGGTAACTGACACAAAATGGTGGACACGAAGCTTCACGCCATTCGGCCATGCCACAGGCGGGCGGACAAGCCACCAAGCGTCAATCTAATCGCCGGCCTGTTTCCCTACCCGCAACAGCCAGATCAGTCGCTATGGTCAGCTCCCCATCGCTCCCTGTATTGGACACCCCGCCGCGGGATTTGGTTCTCCGGGTCCGCGGCTTGGGCAAAGACGAAATCGTCAGGCTCCGTTCGCCCCGGTGCGCCGTGGGGGCGGCCGAGGGTTGTACGCTGCGACTTCGCGGCGGCCACGTTCGGCCGGTCCAATGCGTGATCTATCGCGGCCGAGCTCGAGACGTGGTCCGGTCGCTCTCGCCGGACACTCGGCTCAATGGCCGGCCGTTCCGCGATGGCCCACTGCGGCCCGGCGATCGGCTCAGCATCGGGTCGGTCGAGTTGGAAGTGCTCGATCCGCAGACCGCCGAACCGGTGCTCACCGAGCAATTGGCGCGGCAGGCCGAACAGGTCGAACGGGCTCGCTGCAAACTCCAACAGCAACGCCAGCGGTGGGAGCAAGAACAGCGACGTCAGGAAGCGGCGCTGAGGGAAGCGCAGCAGCGGCTCCAGCAGCAGCTGGAAACGGTCGATGCCCGCTGTGCTGAATTGGAACGACGGCAAAAGGATTGGGAAGCCCAACGAGGGCAGTACGAGCAAAAGCAGGCGGCGCAAAAGGAACTCCTCGCCCAACAGGCACGCCAAATCGCTGCCTCGCTTGAACAGATCGAGCAACGAAGGTGCGAGATCGAAAGGCTCCAGCGGAACTTCGACCTTCACCGAGCCGAACGCGAGGAGACCTTTCAGCAGCGTTTGGCTGCCCTGGATGCCAGAGACGAGCAGCTCCGCGACGATTGGGGCCGGTGGGAAGATCGGATCAAACAGTACGAGTCGCACTGGCAACAGCGGGCCGAACAATTGGAGGCCCGAACGGCCGAGCTGGCCGAACGCATCGCCGCGCTGGACGAGCGGTATCGAAGGCTGGAGGTTCAGCAACAAGCGTTTGAAACACAGCGCGCTGCGTGGGAGGAGCAGTGCGGACAATGCCAAAAGGAGCAGGAAAGGCGGCAGCGCGAGTTGGCCGAATTGACCGAGCAACTGGAGGCCCGCGCGGCCGAACTGAACGCCCGTACCACGGCTCTGGAGCACCGTTGCGAAGCCGTGGAAACGGAGCGTCTTGCGCTTGATCAGGAGCGGCGATCGTTGGAGGTTGAATCGGAAAGATTGGAGGTAGAGGCCCAGGGCGGGTCTCGGGGCCGGCAGGGGCAAGCGCAGGAAAGCTGGCCGGCTCGCCCACCAGATCCCCAAACCGATCTGGCCCCGGAGTCAGGCAGCGACGTGGAATCCGTTCACCGTGGGGTACCCCAGCCAGCGGGCAAGCCGGCAGGCGGCGGAGACGAGCCGGGCGGCGGAACCGAGGCGTCGCCGCCGCGGTCCGGCGTAAGCAAAC
>DQVB01000044.1 GCA_015661985.1 Planctomycetota bacterium
ACCGGGCCATTCGCGCCGTCGAGGTGGCCGAGGAGAACGCTCGGCGCCGGTTGCGCCGTGCGCGAGCCGAACTGGGCGCCGCCCGCAGTGACTACGAAGTGGCGGCCGGGCGGGGAGAGCCAGCGGCCCGTTTGGCCGTGCTCCAACGGCGAGTCGACCGGCTCCGCGAAAGCGTTGAACAATGGGCCGAGCGCTATGAACGGATCGCCGTCGACCGCAAGACGTTGGCGGCCATCCGCGCAGAGATGACCGCAGCTGAACAAGCCGCCCGAAAGGCCCTGGAAGAGCACCGCGCGGAGGTCGCGGCACTCCGCCGCGCACTGGTTCGCCAACGCCCCAGCTGGGGCAAGCGACTGCTTCGCCTCCCGCTCATCGAAGCCTTGGGCCGCCCCTTGGAGATCCGCCAGATCTGGCCGCCCGAATTGACCATCGACTACAACTTTCGCTTTGTCGCGCGCTGCGACCGCTGCGTCACGTGCCACCTGGGCATCGACAAGCTGGCGCCCGGCACCACCGATCAACCTCGTTGCCCGCCGCTCCACAGGTGTACGGTAGAGCTTCCGGCTTTGGAGGATTTGGCGAAGGGATCTTCCGGCCGGCCGGCCGAGCCCGAAAGCCGATACGGTTTTTCCCTGGCCCCCCGCGGCCTGCTCGATCCGAGGGCGCCCACCGTGGGCCTGGTGTCGCCTCGTTCTTTGGCGGCCCGCGCGGGGCTGGCCGCCGGTGACGCGATCACACACGTCAACGGCAAGGCGGTGTCGAGCGTCGCAGAGCTGCGGCACAGGTTGACCCAAGCGGGGGAACAGGTTGAAGGCGTCCGCCTTTCGGTGCGCCGCGGCCTGCCTCATCCGTACGCCTCGCACCCGCGCTTGGATCTTTTCGTCGGCTCCGAAAGCCCTCATCCGGCCGAGGAGTTCGGCTGCACCATTTGCCATGACGGCCAGGGCAGTGCGACGGCGTTCCGCTTTGCGTCACACACGCCCAACGATCCGCGTCAGCGGCAGCGGTGGCAGCGCCGGTACGATTGGTTCTTCAATCCGCACTGGCCCTACCCCATGCTCCCCGCGCGGCTGGCCGAAGCCCGCTGTCTGAAGTGCCATCACGACGTCACGGACCTGGAGCCGAGCCGCCGGTTCCTCGACGCGCCGGCCCCGACGTTGGTGGCCGGCTATCACCTGATCCGCCAACTCGGATGCTTCGGTTGCCACGAGATCCGTGGTGTGGATGAGGACGGCCGACGGGTGGGGCCCGACATGCGACTCGAGCCGAATTACCACGAGGCGGCCCTCCAGCTGCTGGCCACGGCGGCATTGAGCGACGAGCAGGGGCGTTTGGCAACCGCGCTGGCCGCGCGCCCCTACGACGAGGAAACCCGCCGCCGGCTATCCCAGAGCCTGGAAGAACAGCCGCCCAGCGGCCTGCGGGATCCCGACTTCCGCCGGCTGCTGGCGCTGTTGAGCCACCGCGACAGCCGGCCGGGGACGATGCGCAAAGTGGGGCCCAGCCTGCGTCACGTGGCTCAGCGCCTGGACGCCCGGGTGCTGGACGCCTGGGTCCGCGATCCGGCCGCGTTGCGACCCGCCACGCGCATGCCGGCTTTTTACGGCCTCCACGAACACTTGGAGGGCAGCAGCCTGGAGGAGACCAGGCGGTTGGAGACCGTGGAGGTCTACTGCATCACCGAATACCTGTTGGCCGCCAGCCAGCCGGCGGAGTTGCCCCGGCCGCCGGAGGGTGTCACGGAACCGGCGTCGGCCGACCGGGGGAGGCGCTTGTTCCAGCTTCGCGGATGCCTGGCCTGCCATCGCCACCAGGATTTCCCGGAGGCCGAGTCGGATTTCGGCCCGGACCTGAGCGATCTGGGCTCCAAGCTGAAGGCCAGGCAAGCCCGGCGTTGGTTGGCCGGTTGGCTTCGGGATCCAGCGGGCCATCGGCCCAGAACTCGCATGCCCAACCCGCTGCTGGAACCGACGGCGCCGAAGGTGGATGCCGGGAACGGCCAGCACGGCGAGGCTTCCGAGGCCGCGCCGCGCGGCGCCGATGGACCGGCTCGGTTGACCGATCCGGCGGCTGACATCGCCGAGTACCTGCTCAGCTCTGACGGCTGGAAGGTGCCGCCGCGGCAGATGCCATCGCCGGAAGACGTCGACCGGCTGGCCCTGATGCACTTGGCCGCGCAATTCCCCAAACCGCTGGCCCGGCAGTATCTCCAGCAGGGCATTCCCCCGTCGCTGGCCCAGCAGCTGGATTCCGATACGGCTGAGCTGCTGGCCCCCATTACGCGCGACAAGAAGGTGCGCTACGTGGCCCGGCGGACCATCCGCATGCGCGGCTGCTCCGGCTGCCACGATATCCCGGGCTTCGAGGATGCCCGGCTGATCGGCCCAGCGCTGAGCGAATGGGGGCGGAAGCCCGAATCGCTGCTGGCCTTCGAGCAGGTCCACCGGTTCGTCCAACAGAGCGAACCGCCGAGGGGCGACACGCCCGGGGCCTTCTTCCGCGAAGCGCTGTTGGCCCACCGCCGCGAAGGCTTCTTGTGGCAAAAGCTGCGAGCGCCGCGAAGCTTCGATTACAGGAAGGCAGAAAACAAAAGCTACCTGGAACGGCTCACCATGGGCCGATTCCGCCTAGACGACAGCCAGCGGGAGGCGATCATCA
>DQVB01000466.1 GCA_015661985.1 Planctomycetota bacterium
CTTACCGTACGAAACAACGCGGTCGCGGTCCCATGCGAACGGCCGTCGCCGCCCTGGCGGCCTACCTTGCCAGCGGAAAACTTCCCCCACTCTCCAAGCCGAAAAGCGCTTCAGGTGGCTGAAGCCTTGCCAAAACCCGGGTCGAAAGCCGGCGCGGCCTTGGAGCAACAACTGGCGGAGGGGGGCGGTCGGCGCAGTGCACGCCGCCTGTAGCCGAATCCGCCTGCCTGCCCAGTGCCAACCGCCGGCGCGTTCGGCTACGGCCATTCCCTGAAACTGTTCGCTCTGTCCCAGCACCCCCCAAGACTCGAAGTGTACGATTTCCCGGCCTCTCAACACGGGAGTATAATGTCTGGAGTCCGACGACAGCTTAACCGGCTTTTGTACATTGCCATGTCGGCAGCTTGGGGGCGCAGACTGCGTCGGGGGACAGGGGAATAGGGCGGCCTTGATCACGGATTCGGCCACACGTCACCCACACATCGCTACACGTAGGCGAGTCTCTCCGAGACTCGCAACGAAATGTCCGCCTCGGAGAGACGGACCTACAAAGCTGTCGGCCGAATCCGTGATCATGGCCAAATAACGCCGTTGTGGGCGCCTTCGATGGTCAGGCCGGCGGGGGCCGCGGCGGCCAATGTTGGGAGGAAACTGCGGTGAACGCGAACGATTCCTCGGCTGGGCCGCCGCAGCAGGCGGCGATCGACCCGCGCACGGGCGAGTGGCTGTTCGGCGACCGGCGCGCCCAAGCCATCGATGCAACACAAGCGATCGATCGGCTGGGCGCCCTGTGCGCACTCGGCCAGGCGGTCTACTCCAGCGTCGGCCTGGACGAACTGTTTGAAGCGGTGGTCAGGTTCCTGGACAGGCTGCTGGAACCGGAACACTGTTTCGTGGGGGTCTTCGGCCAGGGTGACGAATTCCTCTGCGTGCGCGCCAAGGGCTTCGACGTCCAGAGACCGCTGGCCGAATGGCCGCTGAGCCACAGCATCCTGCGCAGGGCCCGCGATGAGTACGTCGCCCTGCTATCGAGCGACGCACAGAGCGACGAGCATCTGAAGCAGTTCGAAAGCGTCGCGGCCTACGATATCCACTCGGTCATCTGCGTGCCCCTGGGCGCGCCCGGGAAGGTTCGCGGTACCTTGTATCTGGACCGGCGCCTGGAAGAGTGCCCTTTCCGCCAGGCGGACCTGCTTTTCGTGACGGCGGTGTCGCGTTTTCTGGAGCTTGCCGTTGAGCACGATTTCCAGTTGCGCGAGGCCAGGGCGCGGGCGGCTCTGAGCGAGCAGCACGCACGATGCCTGCAAAAGGAACTGTTCCAGCGGTACCGGATCGTCGGCACCTCCAAGGCCATTCTCCAGGCCTATGATCAGATCAAGCGGATCGCCGCCGCACCGCTGGCCGTGGTACTGGTGGGGGAGACCGGAACGGGCAAAGAGCTTTTCGCCCGCGCCTTGCATCTTTCCAGCCCTCACGCAGCCGGCCCCTTCGTGGTCACCCATCTGGCGGCGATCAACCCGAACCTGGTCGAATCCGAGCTGTTCGGCCACGAGCGCGGCGCCTTCACCGGGGCCACCGAGCAGCGCATCGGCGTGCTGGAAGAGGCTCATGGCGGTACGCTGCTGCTCGATGAAGTTGCCCGAATTCCTCAGGAGACCCAGGTGAAGCTGCTGCGCGCGATCGAGACCAGGACGTTCCGCCGCGTGGGCGGGACGAGCACGATCCAGAGCGATTTCCGCGTGGCGGCGAGCACCAACGCGGACTTGAAGCGGCTCACCCAGGAAGGCCGCTTCCTGCCCGATCTGTACTACCGGCTCGCCCAGTGCGTGGTGACCCTTCCGCCGCTGCGGGACCGGACCGAAGACATCCCGCTGCTGGTGCGGCATTTTCTCGGGCAGGAGCGCATCGCCCGCCGCTTCACGTCCGCGGCCATGGCCGCTCTGAAGAGGCACCCATGGCCGGGCAACGTGCGCGAGCTGCGCAGTGCGGTCCTCGCCCTGGCCTGGACGGTCGAAGCCGACCCGATTGACCAGCGCCACGTGCGGGCGTTTCTGAGCGCTGCCAAGGCGGTGTCTTCGCCGCCGGCGAGCTTTCCCACCTTGGCCGAGCGATTGGCCGAGGTGGAGCGGGAGCACATCGCCCGGGCCCTGGAAATCGCCGGCGGCAACAAGTCCAAGGCCATGCAACTGCTCGGCATGTCCCGGGCAACGTTTTTCGAGCGGCTGAAACGGTACCGGTTGTGACCGGAGAGTGACCGTTGCATAGTTTGGAAATTGAACGGCCCAGTTCGGATTTTGAACTACCGCGCCGCTCGTGGCCATCGACGCAGCGCGGTCTGCTGCCTTGATTCTGCCGGCAATGGACTGCCCGGCACGCCCCGGGACGGCCCGTTCCAGGGCATCACGGCGGTAGCCGGCCGTTCGGGCGCGCGGTGGGACGACGCCCGGCCATGGCACGCATCAGAGAGCGACGCGATGAAAACATCCGGCACGAGAAGTGCAACCCGCGCCGAGCGCAGCAGGTCCGTCATGTAGGTCCGTCATGTAGGTCCGTCTCTCCGAGACGGACACCGCGTCTCGGAGAGACGCGGCTACGGGGC
>DQVB01000501.1 GCA_015661985.1 Planctomycetota bacterium
CCCGGCGGGGCGGACCCGGCCGGAGTGCATCCGACCAACACCGACCACAGCGCAGCCAACATGCCCGGCACAAGAAGCGGCCAGCCACCGACACCGCGCCGCCCGCACAAGCAAGGGTCCCCCCTCAAACTGTCACTCCACTCCATCGTTGTCTCGCACCACTATGGGCCACGACCCACTCCATATGGGCCAACACCCACTGCTCACGATCCACGCAGGAGCCTGCTCGGCCCCGGACCAGCCGCCACCGCTTCCCTTGGCCCCGGGAAACAATACAGGTGTCCTTCGGTTCGGATGAACAATTCGCCGTCGGCCATCGCGGGTGTGGCCAGACAGGGCTCGTCCAACGCGTTCTCCGCCAGCAGCTTGAACTGGTCGGCAGCGGCCACTACGTAGACCGTCCCGCGTTCGTTGGCCGCGTAGATCCGGCCGTCCGCGGCGATCAAGCTGGCCGTAAACGGGCCACGCAGGCGGTGCCTCCAGATCACCGCGCCGTCGCCCGCGTTGTAGCTGGTCAAGTGCCCCGCATCGGTCACCACGTAAAGGCGGTTCCGATACACCACGCCGCTGGGAATGTAAGGCCCACCGCGCCGGTAGCTCCACACCACATGCGTCTGGGTCACGTCGCCGCGGCCGCCCGGTCGGATGGCCAAAATGGGGCCGTTTCGGCCGCTGAGGCTGTAGACCAGTCCGTTGCCCACCAGGACGGTCGGTATGACCAGATCGCTCGTACCGCGCACCTGCCACAGCTGGCTGCCCTCCGACGGATCGTAGGCCACGACCATCCGTTGGCCGTTCTCGCCCTCCGCCCCGCCATTGACCACCAGCTCCTGCCGGCCCTCTTCCAGCTCGACCAACACGGGCGTCGTCCAGCAGCCATGACTCGGGCGCGGCGTGCGCCACAACAGGCGGCCGCTGGCCATATGGTAGGCCACCAGAGACGAATCCTCAGCCGCATCGCACAACTGGATCACACTCTGGTCAAACAACACCGGACTGGACGCTGTGCCCCATTGGTGATCCACCGGCCCCAAATCGGCCTCCCACAGGACCCGACCTTTGAAATCGAAGCAAGCCAGTCCGCTGGCCCCGAAGAAAGCGAAGATCCGCACACCATCCGTGGCCACTGTGGCCGAGGCGTACCCGTTTTTCGGATGCGTGCGGCTTTTCAGCAACTCGACCGTGGCCTGCCATCTCAAACGGCCGTCCCGGCGATCGAAGCACAAGAGGGCCAGCTGCGGCGGATCGGCCTCCTCCAGGGCACTGGTCAGCAGCACGTGCTGGTCCCAGATTACCGGCGAACTGTTGCCTCGCCCCGGGACCGGGATTCGCCACCGGTACCCGTGCCGCTGGCTGAAGCGAATGGGCGGCCGCCCCCCAGGGGCCACGCCTGAACCGTTCGTGCCCCGCCATCCGGGCCAGCGGCCCGTCTGGCGGCCGGTCTCCAGCACATCGCGATCGGCCAGCGGCAGACCGAGCGCCCCGGGCTCCGCTTCGAACGAAGGCCCACAACCAGACGACAACAGGGCCCAGCACAGCCACGGGGCAAACCAGAATAGCCCGCCCGGCGCACCCTCAGCCCATACGCCAACACGAAAAAACCGGCGCGCCGGCCGCAAGCTGTTTCCCAAAAACCCGCCGATTTGAACCATGCCCCGCATTGTGCTCGCGTATTGCGCGAACGTCAACCAGGAGAACGGCTTTGGGGAGCCACCGCGACGATGCCACCAGATTTAGCGAACGCTGCCAGTCATAGATCGGGGTTGTGGGCTTGTCTGTCCGGCGAGCGGGCAGTCTTCTGGCCCCCGATTGGCCGTTACGCTGTGGGGACTGTATAATTCCGTGGTAACCGGCTGTGAACCCTTTGGGTCGATTGGGTGCTTGGGCTATCGCGGGGCGGTAAAATACGGGTGGGATGGTTCGGCGACGGGGTGGATGGTTGGGCGGCGGGTCGCTGCTGGAGCGGAGAGGGGCCTGTGGTGTGGCAGGGATGAATGCGGTCGGGGTTGCGATCCCATGGTAGGCACGGTTGACAAGAGCGACGGAATCGGGCGTAGCCGTTTGAGGTTCAGCCCGTGGTGGTTGGCCGGGCCCGTTTTCCTGGCGGTGGCCTGGTGGAGTTTCTCCCCGCTGGGAGCAGGTGCTGAGGCGGACGGTCTGAAGCATGTCGGCTGGGTGTTGCGTATCGAGCTTCCCATCAAGGATCAAACGCTGGACCGCCTGCGGCGTTTTGCCCTGCGCGCGGTGGAGAAGGCTCGGGCGCAGGGCAAGCGGCCCGTGTTGGTCTTTGAACTGGTGGTTCCACCGGGTCAGGAGGAAGCGGCGGCGGCCAGCGATTTCGGGCGGTCGTACGATGCGGCGAATTTCATTTCCGGCCCACGCTTGAGCGAAGCTACCACGGTGGCCTACGTGCCGCAATCGATCCGCGGCCACGCTGTGCTTTTGGTCTTGGCTTGTGACGAGATCGTCATGGCCCCCAACGCCCAGATCGGCTTGGCCGGCGCGGCCGAGAAGACCATCGGGCCGGTGATGGAGGCTGGCTACAAAGAGATTGCCGAGCGCCGGAAGCGGATCCCGGCCGCGGTGGCCCTGGGGTTGTTGGATCCCAGGCGCAAGGTGCTGGAGGTGGAAACCGAAGTCAGCCCGGAGTACGTCACGCCTGAAGGACTGGAGGCGTTGCGCAAGCAGCGAACGATCATTTCGACCAAGGTGCTCTTTGAAGCGGGGCAGCCTGGCCAGCTGACCGGCCGGGAGGCCCGGCAGCGAGATTTCATCAGCTTCATGGCGTCGGACTACCGTGACCTGGCTCGCCAACTGGGCCTGCCCCCGGAGGCCTTGGAGGTGGACCCGGCTTTCAGCGAAGATTACCGGGCGGTGCGCGTGCCCCTGAAGGGCCCCATCACGAGCAAAGCGGTGCGCAAGGCTCAGCGGATGATCGAAGACAGCGTGCGGGACGGGGCCAATTTCATCTGTTTGGCCATCGACAGCCCGGGCGGATCGCTGGAGGACAGCTTGCAGTTGGCCAGTTTCCTGGCGTATGACCTGGACCCGAGCGAGGTGCGCACGGTGGCCTACGTGAAGTCCGAAGCCCGGGCCGACGCGGCCATCGTCGCCTTGGCTTGCGATCACGTGGTCTTGCATCCCCTTGCCGTCCTGGGCGGGGAAGGGGACGCGGTGTTCGACAGGCGGGACATCGAGGAAGCACGACGTGCCATCCGCCAGGCCATCGGACAGCGCAAGGCTCGGAGCTGGTCCTTGCCGAGTGCCATGATCGACCCGGACCTGGAAGTGTACCGCTGCACTCGGGTCGATGAGCCTGGTTACGCCGAATACTTCTGCGACGAAGAGTTGGCTGAACAGATCGAGCCGGACCAGTGGAAGCGAGGGCCAGCGGTCACGGTGCCGGGCAAACCGTTCGAGGTAACGGGCCAGGAGGCCACGGAGTATTGGCTGGCCACCCACGTGGTGGACAGCTTCATGGCGTTCAAGGAACGGTACGGGCTGGAAGACGACCCGGCGCTGCTGGGGCCCAGTTGGGCCGATGAACTCATCGATGCCCTGGCCTCTGGCAAGCTGGCCGTGATACTCCTGGTCATCGGGGTCGTGGCCGCGTATGCCGAACTTCAAGCCCCAGGGATCGGGGTGGGCGGGTTTGTGGCCACGATTTGCTTCCTGCTGTTCTTCTGGAGCCGCTTTTTGGGCGGCACGGCCGGCTGGTTGGAGGTGCTGCTGTTCGCCGCCGGCGTGGTCTGTCTGTTGCTGGAGGTTTTCGTGATCCCCGGGTTCGGCATCTTCGGCGTCGGCGGCGCCATTCTGGTTCTGGTCTCCATCGTGTTGGCCAGCCAGACCTTTGTCCGGCCGCAGAACGAGTACCAATGGGAACAGTTCCAGAATTCGCTTCTTGTACTGCTGGCTACAGCCGTGGGGAGTCTCGTGGTGGGCGTATTGCTCAATCGTTGGTTGCCCAAGGCACCGTTGGTCAGCGGAATGGTGTTGCGGCCTCCGGAAGGAGAAGAGGCTGAGCGGCAGCGCCAGCGCGAGTCTCTGGTCGACTACTCGCACCTGGTTGGCCAGCGCGGCACGACGACCACGCCGCTGTTGCCCAGCGGCAAGGCCATGTTCGGTGACCAGCTGCTGGACGTGATCACCGATGGCGATTTGATTCCGCGAGACCACGAGGTGGTCGTCGTGGAAGTGCACGGCAACAAAATCCTGGTGCGGGCGGCCGAGGAGGGCGAAGCGTGAGGTGAGCGATGGACTACTGGGCGTGGGCAGTGCTGTTGATCTTCGTAGGCGTGGGCTTGGCAGGCCTGGAGGTGTTCATCCCCTCTGGCGGCGCGCTGGGCTTCTTGGCCATCTGTGCCGTCGTGGCGGCCGTGATCGTGGGCTTCCTCCAAGGACCTGGGGTCGGGATGGCTGTGTTGCTCGTCGCCGTCATCGGGATCCCTGTGGTGGTCGTGCTGGCCCTCAAGTTCTGGCCCCGCACGCCGATCGGCCGCCGCGTGCTGCTGGGGCCACAGCGCCAGGTTGACGTACTGCCCGATGACCCCAGGCGCGAAAGCCTCAAACAGCTGGAGGGCCGTATCGCGCGGGCAAAGACCAAGATGTTGCCCAGCGGGCTGGTGGTGGTCGACGGGCGCAAGGTGGATGCCGTGAGCGAAGGGATGCCCATCGAGCCCGGCCAGAAGGTGCGGATCGTGCGCGTGCGAGGCAACTCGGTGATAGTCCGGCCGGTTCCCGAGGATACCCCGGAGGGGCCGGAGGACGAGGCCCTCTCTCGCCCGGTGGACACCGTGGTGCCCGACCCGTTCGACGAGCCGCCTGCTTGACAAGCTGCCCCGGGAGGGCTAAACCGGGGGCAACTCGGCGGTTCCGCCCTGTCAGGCCGGGTTTGCAAGGCAGTGGCCAATCGCCTCCCGTATTCGTGGCGTGGGGTTCGGCCCTTTTGGGCGTGCGCCAATCAGGCTGCGCCCAGCTCAACAGGGCTGTCCAGGGGAAGGAATTTGATGATGAGCAACCTCTTGCTGGTAGCTGAAATAGGGCGGGTGGTCGTCGTCGTAGGATCGATCGTGGCCGTCTTCTTCGTCCTTCTGGTCTTCGCCGTCTTCGCCCGCTATTTCCGTTTGTGGATCCAATCCAAGACCACCGGCGCCGGTATCGGCATCCTGGACCTGGTGGGGATGACGATCCGCCACGTGAATCCCGCGGTGATCACCAGGACAAAGATCATGGCCGTCCAGGCCGGCATCGGGGACAAGCACGGGGTAACCACCCGGAGCTTGCAAGCCCACTATTTGGCCGGCGGTAACGTGCCGCTGGTCGTCCGGGCACTGATCGCCGCCAACAAGGCGAAGATCGATCTGGACTTCAAGCAAGCCACCGCCATCGACCTGGCCGGCCGTAATGTGCTGGAAGCCGTGCAGACAAGCGTCTACCCCAAGGTGATCGACTGCCCGGCGGCCAGCGCCCCCAAAAGCTTCCTGGATGCCATCGCCAAGAACGGCATCCAACTGATGGTCAGAGCGCGCGTCACTGTCCGTGCCAACCTGGCCCAGTTGATCGGTGGGGCCACCGAAGAGACCATCATCGCGCGGGTGGGCGAAGGGATCGTGTCGGCCATCGGTTCGGCCGATACGCATGGTGCCGTGCTGGAAAACCCGGACCTGATCTCCAGACGGGTGCTCGAGCGACGGCTGGATGCCCAGACGGCTTTTGAAATCGTCTCCATCGATATCGCCGATATCGATGTGGGCGAGAACATCGGCGCCCGCCTCCAGGCCGACCAGGCGGAGGCGGACATGCGCGTGGCCCGCGCCAACGCCGAAGGTCGCCGAGCCATGGCCGCGGCGGCGGAACAGGAAAACATCGCGGCCATCGAAGAAAACCGGGCCAAGGTGGTGGCGGCTGAGGCCGAAGTACCCAAGGCCATCGCCCAAGCCTTCCGCGAAGGGACCCTGGGCATCATGGACTACTACAAACTGCGAAACGTCCAGGCTGATACCGACATGCGGATGTCTATCGCCCGCGGCGGCCCGACGGTAACCCGCAGGGAAGGAGGTGGCAGATGATCGACTCGCCCATCCTGCTGGCGGGGATTGATATTGATATCAGCATCCTGATGTTTATTTTGTTTATCATTATAAGCGCCATCGGTTCCCTCGTCAATAAGCTCCGCGAGGCCCAAGAGGCGGCTCGGCGCCAGCAACGACGCCGGGAAGCGCAGATGCGAGCCCAGGGAAAAGAAGAGCTGAGCTTGGAGGAGGAAATCCGGGCATTCTTGAAGGGAAGCCAAGCCCAAGGGCGGGGCCGTGCTGGCCAGGCCGGGCCACCCCGGGCGCCGCAAACCCGACGATTGACGCCGGGGCAAGCTGCCAGGGC
>DQVB01000678.1 GCA_015661985.1 Planctomycetota bacterium
CCGTTTTGTCGCGTGCCCCCCGTTCCTCCCCAAAGAAAGTACTATCTGTATGGTACTGCCGAAACCCACGACTGCAAGCGAAGTGGAAGATCATAACCGGGCCGTGCGCCGGCGCGGTGCCGATCGTAAGCGTTACCAAAGAGTTTGCGCCCGCTGCAATGAATCTGACCGGTTCGCTCCCCATGATCTACGCCGTCGTGGACTGCTGCTGATCGTGGACCATTCGGTCCTGTGCGTGACCGTGTGGCTGGCTCGATGGCGGTGTTGCCACTGCCGCTACGTGTTTACCGATTATCCCGACTTTCGTACTCCCGTATAAGCGTTATGCCGGTCCGACGTTGCTGTATCTGGCCGCCCGTTACGTGGAGAACGACCAGGTATCTTATCGCGAAGCCGTCAGTCCGGGAGGCAGGCGAACGACTTATCAGAGCCCGCCTGGTACTCCAGCGTTGGAGGAACGCGGGCTGCTGGCCCACAGTACGCTCTGGCGGGTGCTGACTTGGCTGGGGGGCCAATTGGCCGCCCTGGCTGCCGGGCGAGAACAGATCCAGCAGCAGTATCCGGACTCGACGTGCCATCGCTTCGTGGGCGCCGTTGCGCCGCAGAAGTCCCGTAGCCCGCAACGTGCGCAAGTGCTTCGCCGATCGCGTCAATTGCTTCATCTTCGCGCGGAGTGGGACTTGCTGTTCCCGGAGAAGTTCTTCCCCCGTTTCGCCACACGATCAGGCTTCGACTGACGTATCTTGGGACTCCGACACAGAACCCGTTTTTTGCCAAGGAGTCAAATATGAAGGGTCGCAAGGATGAAGACTGGGCTGTCTTCTGGTGTGTGTTGCTCAGTCCCGTACTGCTGGGAGAAATTCCCGAGCGGCAGCGCGAGCGGTATTTCCAGCAACTGAGCTTCGAGGAACGTCGTCTGCCCAACGGGCAGCAACGGTGTATTTCGGTGCGCACCTTTCGGCGTAAATGGCGTCAGCTGAAGGACGAAGGCGTACCGGGACTTTATCGCCGTCACCGCTCGGATCGTGGCAAGCCGCGGAAAAAATACGCGAAGTTGTTGGCTCGCGCCGTGGAGCTGAAGCGGGAGCAGCCGTATCGCTCGGCTACGGTCATCAATCGGATTCTGAAACGGGAGTTCGGTTCTTCGGTACCGCGAAGCACTCTGTACCAGCATCTCAAACGCGAGGGAGCTACGCGGAGGAAGTTGGGCGCATCGAAACAGAAGGTGCGTTGCCGCTGGACACGGGACAAGCCCGGCGCGCTGTGGGTCGGCGACTTCGAGCACGGTCCGCTGGTGATGCACCGGGGGCGGGCGACCAAAACACATCTGTCGGCCTGGATCGATTGCCACAGCCGTTATGTCGTCGAAGCTCGCTATTACATCCGCGAGAACCTGGATATCCTAACCGATTCGCTGCTGCGTGCCTGGGGCAACCACGGAGCCAGTGCCGAGCTGTACGTCGACAACGCCAAGATCTATCACGCCAAAGCGTTCCGACTGGCCTGCACCCAACTGAATATCAAGCTCCGGCATCGGCCGCCCCGAGAGCCGGCTCCCGGAGGGCTGATCGAACGCTTCTTTCAGACCTGCCAGATGCAATTCGAAGCAGAAGTCCGCGCCAGTGCAACGCTCACACTCGATGAATTGAACCGCTCTCTGGCCGCGTGGCTTCAAGTGGCCTATCACCAAGAGGTGCACAGCGAAACAGGCCAAACTCCTCACCAACGCTACCATCAAGACCCCCGTCTGCTGCGCCAAGTCGATCTGGGCGCCGTGCTCACCTTCTTTCATCAGCGAGTGACTCGCACCGTGCACAGAGATTTCTCGGACGTGGAACTCTACTGCCTGTTCTTCGCTGTCGATCCGTCCTTGCGCGGCGATCGGTTGATCGTCGAGTTCGATCCTTTCTCGTCCCTGGAAGAAGTCCAGTTGTACTCGCCCGAAGGCCGCTATCTGGGCCGCGGCAAGCGGTACGAACGAGAGAAAGGAACCCACACGCAGCCACGCTCGCCAGAGGCCGCCGAGCCCATCAAGCCGGCGTATCTCGACGCCTTGCGAGACGAGCACGCCGCCCAACAACAGCAGCGACGCAGCCAAGGGATCGACTTTCACTCGGCACGCAGGCGAAACCGGTGGTCGGTGACCAGCTTTGCCCGCGTCTTCGCCCGTCTCCTGGGCCGCCGCGGAGGCGTCTCCGGCTTGACCGCACAGGAACTGGAGACGCTCAACGCCTTTTACACACGCCACGAACACCTCAACGAGGGCCTGGTGCGAACCGCCTTCGAGCAGGCTGCTTCCACCACGATTCTCGATGTCCTCTTTCGACTTCAATCCCTCCTTCACGAAAGGAACGAGTAATGTATCTGGACCACTTTCGACTCAAGAGTCAACCTTTTTCGGAACACGCCGCCGCGACCGCCCTGTGGCAGGATCCGCGGATGGACCAAGGATTGGACCGGTTGGAATACTTGGTCCAGTGCGGACAATTGGGCCTGATCACCGGCCAGAGCGGCGTGGGCAAATCCGCGCTCCTGAAACGCTTCTTCCACGGCCTGATGCCCCAGCGCTGCGAAGCAGTCTACTGCCACCTCACCCACCTCTCCTCGGCAAGTCTGCTGAAAATGGTCGTGACGCGACTGGGCGAGACCCCCAGACGAGGCAAAGAAAGAACCTACGAACAAATCCTCCAGCGAGCCACGCAAACCGACGGCACCCTGCTGCTGGTCTTCGACGAGGCCCACTTGCTTGACAACGATGCGCTGACCGACCTGCGACTGCTGATCAGCTCCGCGCTCAACGATCGCCCTCCGCTAAAGATCCTCCTCGCGGGCCAGGAACCGCTGCTCAGCATGCTGCGCCATACACAGCACGCCGCCCTGGTCAATCGCATTTCCGTCCGCTACCAACTGCGACCGTTGGATCGCGAACAGACCTGCCGCTACATCGACTTCCAGCTCACCCAGGCCGGAGGCGACCCGAAAGTGATCGACGATTCGGTCAAAGCGACCATTCACGACTTCGCCAACGGAGTACCTCGATTGATCAACAACCTCGCCACGGCTTGCCTGCTACAAGCCGCAGCTCGCAACGTACAGCGAATCGATGACGACCTGTTCCAACAAGTCGCCGCCGAATTCCAGTTGCCCTGACATTCGGAGACACGTCATGCCACGCTACTTCAACGACGAGCTCTTGCGTCGCTTGCGCAACGACATCGGCTGGCCCGCACTGCTGAAGCAACTCGACTGGCCGCACAAACAGCGTCAGCGGCAACTGGCATTCCTGTGTCCTCGTTGCGGCGAGTATCTTTCGGCTGTCAATCCCGCCACCAATCTCGGACGTTGCTTCTACTGCGAAACGAATTTCAATCCCATTGATTTCACCATTGCCGTACAGGGCTGTGACTTCATCACAGCGGTACGTTATCTGAAGCCTCTTCTGCCCCAACGCAAAATCAACGCACCGTCAACTTGATCCAGTCCGTTTCACACGGCACCCTACGGGCGGAAATCTCTCCGCCCGTTCTTTTCTGCGCCTTCTCCGCATCTGCTCAATCTTATCCATGTTCCCCTGGTCCCCGGTCATCCAAACCAAGACAAATCCGGTCACAAAGTCCAGAACGCAGCAACAGCGATGGCGGCAATCGTGCGTGAGGAGCTATCTCGCCAGGACGACGCCCGCAGTGTGCTGCAAGATCTA
>DQVB01000339.1 GCA_015661985.1 Planctomycetota bacterium
CCGTCGATCAGACTCCGGCGCCCAGGCGCGTGCGTCTGCTTCGACGCCACCCGTTCGACGTGTTGCTGGACGCGATGCGGCGGCTGTTTCCGGAGGAATTCATCGAGGCCACACTACGACTGTTCGCTACTGTCGGCACCTGGGGACTCTACGGGGCCATGGCCCTGTGGCTTCTCTTTTCCGTGGTGGTCAGCCTGCGCAGCGGCTCGTTCTTCGAGCTGTGGGCGGGACTGCTGAGCGTCGTGTTATTGGTGATTCTCGAGTATGCCGGTCGGCGCTTCGGCCGGGCTTTGGATCATCTCAACCGTGCCACGTCCACTCACGTGGCGTCAACGGCCTTTCTGGATTGCTTTGCCCTCTTTGGCATCTTGATCGCCGTGGTCGGCCTGATCGGTCTGGGGTGGATCGCTGTGAGGATCGAGGCGTATCTGTGGATGTTTCCGGCCGCGATGATTTTTGTCGTATGCCTGGCGGCCGCCATCATGGCCGTCAACCCTGATTGGCTCAGTGTGACCGTCGCACCTCAAACTACGCCCGGCCAGGAACTCGTGGGCATTGTGTCCTTCTTGATGAAGCTGGGGGCAGGGATCGTGCCCGTGGTGTTCGGAGCGGGGGTGGCGTGGGGCACCCTCGAGCTGCTCTACGCCTGCTTCTTGGCTATCGCGCCGCCCGGGGAACCGCCGGCTGGATTCGCGCCCCAACTGTCCAACGGGCGAGGGCTGATCGGCCTGGGCGAGCTTCAGGGCCCGGCGGCCCCGGACACCATAAGGATGTTGCCCGCCCTGGAGGTGGCTTCCCGCGCCCGAACCGTGCTTTTCCTGATGGCGGCGCTTCCGGTACTCATGTACTTTGCTTTTCTCTTTTACTACCTGGCGCTGGACGTACTGCAAGCGGTGCTCTCTCTGCCGTTGAAACTGGACCGCCTGGCAACGAGCGAAGGCCGGACCGAGCGCGAAGCGGACGCCGAGGATGACCTGCCCACCTGAGGATCGACTGTCGGCCCAGGGACACCCACACGACTTTTGTCCGGGGCCAAGCGTACGTGGCACCCGGCAGGTGTGGCCCGCCACAAGGCGAGGCGCTGCGCAGAGCATCGTCCGCCGGGACTCTACTCGCGCGTGGCTTCGGCGATTCCGCGCTGGACGGCCCCGGCGATCTGATCGAGCTGGGCAACGGAAATGGCCAGCGGGGGCATGATGACAATCACGTTACCCAGGGGGCGGAGCAGCACGCCTTCGGTCCGTGCGTACTGGCAGACCCGGATACCTCGCTTTTCTTCCCACGGGAACGGCTCTTTGGTGGCTTTATCGCGCACCAGCTCGATGCCGGCGATCAGCCCCCGTTGGCGCACATCACCCACGCCCGGCAGGCGGGCGATCCGCTCCAGGTGCTGCCGGAGGCGGGCGATTTTGGGCGGCAGGTTTTCCAGGGTCCGTTCCTGTTGGAACACGTCCAGCGAGGCCAGAGCGACGGCAGCCCCCAACGGGTTGCCCGTGTAGGTGTGGCCGTGAAAGAAGGTTTTCGATTCGGCGTAGTCGCCCAAGAAAGCCTGCCAGATTTCGTGGGTCGTGAGTGTGGCAGCCAAGGGGAGGTAGCCCCCGGTCAGTCCCTTGGCCAGGCAGAGGAAATCGGGCGAAACCTGTTCGTGCTGGCAGGCGAACATCCTGCCCGTGCGGCCCATCCCCACGGCCACTTCGTCGGCCACCAGCAGCACGTCGTAGCGGCGGGTCAATTCGCGCACGCCGCGCAGGTAACCCGGCGGATGGACGATCATGCCCGCGGCGGCCTGGACAAGGGGTTCGAGCACCATGGCCGCGATCTGGGCGTGGTGTTCGGCCAACACGCGTTCGACCTGGGCCAAATAGTGGTCCAGGGCCCTCTGGCGCGGTACGCCGCGCGGCGTACGGTAGGGATTGGGCGACGGGACGCGCAGGCAACGGAACAGCAGCGGCCGGAACATGTCGTGGAAGCGGGACACGCCCCCAACACTCACCCCGCCCAGCGTGTCGCCATGGTAGGCGTCCTCCAAGGTCAAATAGAGGGTCTTCTCCGGGCGCGGCTCCGGCCGCTGCCGCCAGTACTGGAAGGCCATTTTCAGGGCCACTTCCACGGCCGTGGCCCCGTCGTCGGAAAAGAAGACGTGTTCCAGGCCTGGGGGGGCGAGTTCAACGAGTCGCCGAGCCAGTTTGATGGTGGTGGGGTTCGACGCACCCAGGGCGGTCACATGGGCCACCCGCTGAAGCTGCTCGCCGATCGCCGCATCAAGCCGCGGATGGCGATGCCCGTGGACGTTGCACCACAGGCTGCTGACCCCGTCGATGTACCTCTTCCCATCCACGTCGACCAGCACACACCCTTCGGCCCGCTCAATGATCAGCGGCTCGTACTCGGCCATCTGGGTGAACGGGTGCCAGACGTGGTAACGATCCCAGCGCCGGAGTTCCTCCCGACTCGGTTCGGGCATCATCGAGGCGTCCGTCCCCATTTCAGGGCCAGCCTGTGGCTACTCCCAAGCCACGGTGACCGGCGTACCCAGTTGGATGCCCAAGCGCCGGGCCGCGTTGTCGCCCACCAGCGCCAATTCCAACCGCCCGGTGGAGCCGACCAGGGCGATGAGCATCCCCTGCGGCTGCTCCGCGTAGGTATTGTAAATACCCCATGTTTCGTAGATCCCGCAGACCACGCAGGCGCGTTCATCGGTGGGGCGGCCAGCCAGCATCTCGGCGCTGATGTTCGTGATCAGGTTGCCGAAGGAGTCGATTTCCAGCACGGTGCCTTCCAGGCGGTCGCGGCCGACGCGCACCTCGGGCCAGCGGATCTCCACGAGCCGCTCGGCCGGTGGTCCCAATCGAGTCGGGTCCAGCCCCAGGCTGAGGTGGGCGGCCACCGGCGCCATGATATCCCTGCCGTGGAAGGTGCTGGAGACCGGCTGGAGCCAAAAGGCCGGCTCCTGAAGCTGGATGATCCGTTCCGGCGCGGTCCGTTGGGCCACGCGGCTCAACAGCCCGTTGTCCGGCGTCACGTACTGCTGGCGACCGATTCGCGCGTAGATGATGGCCCGCTCGGTGCCCACGCCGGGATCCACGACAGCCACATGGATCGTGTCGGCCGGGAAGCGGTCACTCACGTCCTCCAGGACCACGGCCCCGTGGCACACATCCTGGGGTCGGACCTCGTGGGTGATATCCACAATCGTCGCCCGCGGGTTGATCGACAGGATGACGCCTTTCATGGCGGCCACGTACGGGCTGCCGGTGCCGAAGTCCGTGGTGAGCGTGATGATGCTCACATCTTTTCGATCAGTTCCAAACACAACTTGTGCACCCGCTGGGGATCGACGTTTGGGTTGCGCTTCTTCGCCTGGCCCACCAGGGCCCCGGCGGCCTTGACCTTGCCACCCTTCACTTGCTGGACGATCTTGGGGTTGGCTGCCACCAATTCACGGCAGAGGGCTTCCAGCTCGGCCTCGCCCACCTCTTCGATGCCCATCTCGGCCATGGCCTGGTTGGCCGAACGGCCCGTGCTCATCATGTGGGCCAAGACCTGCCGGGCGCGGCTGGTCTCCAATTGGCCGCACCGGACGATCCGCAACAGCTCGCCCAGGCGCTCGGCCGACACGGGGAACTGATCGATCGTCATGTGCCGCTCGTTGAGCACCCGCAGCACATCCTGTTGCACCCAGTTACTGGCCAGTTTTCCATCGCCGCAGTGGTCGGCCAGCTGGATATAGTACTCCACCAGCCGTCGGCCTTGGCTGACCAGAACATCGCTGTCGTATGCGTTCAGTCCGTAAGTGCGTGCCAGTCGCTGGCGCAGGTCGGCCGGCAGTTCGCCCAGCGAGCGGCGGAGTTCGTCTATCTCATGGTCGGTGACCGTCACCGGCACCAGATCGGGATCAGGAAAATAGCGGTAGTCGCTCGATTCCTCCTTGGTCCGCTGCGCGCGGGTCACCTGGGCCGCTTCGTCCCAACCGCGGGTCGTCTTGTGGCCCCCTCGACCGCCCTGCCGTATGCCGCTGGCCTGCCAGGCTTCGTACTGCCGCTGCGCTTCATAGGCCAGCGCCCGTTCTACGGCCCGGAAGCTGTTCATGTTTTTCACTTCCACGATCGGCGTGGGTACTGCTCCTTCGGGCGTATCCACCAGCAGGTTGATGTTGGCATCCACCCTGAGGCTTCCCTCCTGCATGTTGCAGTCGGAGACCTCCAGGTAGTTGAGCAGGAGCTTCAATTCGGTGAGGAACGCCTTGGCCTCGCCCGGCGAGCGGATGTCCGGCCTGGAGACGATCTCCAACAGCGGTGTGCCGGCCCGGTTCAGATCGATGCGGCTGTCCGCCCGGCCAGCCACTTCGTCGTGCATGCTCTTGCCGGCGTCTTCCTCCAGATGGACGCGGATGATCCCGATCCGCTTCGGCTCGATCTGACCTCGAGGGTCGCTGATAGGCAGGTAGCCATCGGCGCTGAACGGCAGGTCGTACTGACTGATCTGGTACCCCTTGGGCAGGTCGGGGTAGTAGTAGTTCTTGCGGTCCCACTTGGTGAATCGCGCGATGCGGCAGTTCAGGGCCAGGGCGGCTTTCAGGGCCAATTGGAAGGCCTTCCGGTTCAGGACCGGGAGGGTCCCGGG
Organism: Planctomycetota bacterium; assembly: GCA_015661985.1. Classification (GTDB taxonomy): domain Bacteria; phylum Planctomycetota; class Planctomycetia; order Pirellulales; family Thermoguttaceae; genus SZUA-1497. The sequence goes on from DQVB01000339.1 coordinate 4,624, forward strand.
CATGCCGATGCAGACCGGACAGGTCTGTGTATTCGGCGGCTGGCCGAAACGCGTGCTGCAACTGCAAAACAGCTTGCTCTCGGTCAGCAGCTGCACGTGGACTTCCAAGCCGATCAGGATCTGGTACGGTTCACTCATGGCGCTTCTCGCAAGCCGGAACAGGCAGCCGAGCGGACGGGCCACCGTGACACCGCATCGATGAGCTGGGCGGTACCGGGGCGGTCACGCCATCGCCGGGCTGTGCCGGTGCCAGTCTGTCACCTGCTGGTACATATGGGCCGCCCGCAGCAGCCGCTCCTCCTCGAAGGGCGGCGCCTGGAGGTGCAAGCCGATGGGCAGGCCCTCATCGCTGAAGCCGCAAGGGATGGAAATCCCCGTGATCCCGGCCAGGTTGGTACTTACCGTGTACAAGTCAAACAGGTACATGGACAGCGGGTCGTCGATCCGTTCCCCGATCTTGTAAGCCGGTGACGGGGTTACGGGGCCAGCGATGAGGTCGACCCGGCCGAAGGCCTGGTCGAAGTCGGCTCGGATCAGGCGGCGTACCCGCAGCGCCTTGAGGTAGTAGGCGTCGTAGTAGCCGGCGCTCAGGGCGTAGGTGCCCAGCATGATGCGCCGCTCCACTTCGGCACCGAAG
>DQVB01000520.1 GCA_015661985.1 Planctomycetota bacterium
AGCCAGGTGCGCCAGCGAGCTCAACTCCCGGCGGCGCCTTCTTCGGGCGGGATTTCGATGAAGCTCCCGCCGAAGTAGGTGTACACGCAGCGCCCGGAGTCCATCAAGAGCCGGATCGCGGCCTTGCACAGCTTCTTGTCGCACTGGTCTTCGCCGAACTTTTGGATCATCGCCTTGGTCAAGTCACTGGCCTTGAACTTCTTCTTGCCCTGGTACTGCTTGACCAATTCATACATCGCGTCGGCGACCTGGTCAGCGCTGACGGCCATGATGTTCCTCCTAGTGTCGCAGTTGTGCGGATCGCTTGTAGGTCAGACCCGCGTGTTTGAAGTCATCGATATGTTCCTTGGAAAACTCGATCCCGGTGAGCTCGAAGAACCGTTTCCAGCCGATACGGTTGATGAATTCTCCCATCCGTTCGTACTTCTTGGCCCCCGCGGCCCACACTTCGACGATTCTCCGCACGGCCTGCACCACCTCCGGCCATCGAGGGGGATTGTTGGGCAGGTAGGGGATGGCCAGCTTCGAGAACATCGGTTCGGTACGGGCGTTGGACACCTTGCCGCCGACCCAGATCGACACGCCGTCGTTGAGCGGGTCGTTCAAGGGCATGGAGGGGCAGACGGAGAAGCAGTTGGCACAGAACATGCACCGCTCCTCATCGACCTCCACGGACGGTTTGCCCTCCACGGTCGCAGGCCGGATGGCCGCCGTGGGGCAGGAGGCGACCACACTGGGGATTTCACACAGTTTGCTCAATGTGGAGTGATCGACCCGCGGCGGTCGGCGGTGGACGCCCAGGATGGCAATGTCCGAACAGTGCACGGCCCCGCACATGTTCAGGCAGCAGGCCAGCGCGATGCGAAGCTTTCCAGGGAGTTTCGTGTCCGTGAAGTATTGACACAAGTCGTCCATCACCGCCTTGACGATTCCCGAGGCATCGGTGGCCGCCGAGTGGCAGTGCACCCAGCCTTGGGTATGGACAATGCTCGATATGGCGTTACCGATTCCGCCGACCGGGTGGCCCAACTCGCGAAGCTCTTCAATCAGCGGGTCGATCTTGGCCTCGTCGGTGAGCAGAAACTCGACATTGTTCCGGCTCGTGAACCGCAGGTATCCGTCGCAGTATTTGTCCGCCAGGTCGGCGAACTTGCGCAGGGTCTTGATGCTCAGCAGGCGGGGCGACCCGGCGCGCACCGTGTACAGCTTGTCGCCCGACTCGGCCACATGGACCATCACCCCGGGCCGGAGTACCTCGTGGTATTTCCACTGGCCATAGTTCTTTTTGATCACAGGTGCAAGGAACTGTTCGTAATTCGGGGGACCGATATCCGTTTTTCGTTCCGTTCCTGCTGCCATGGTTGATCTCCCTTGTTCAATGAGAGGTTCGTGTTTGGCTCCGGAAAAGCAAGGATTGTCAGGCCGCAGCCAGGCCCGCTACTCTTCTTCCTCCTCTTCCTCCCCTTCCTCGTAGTACTCCTCGTAAAAGATGTACGGGTTCTCCCGCGGGTGAGCCACCATGTCCGGATGGGGTTCGAGATCGATCTCCTCCAGGAAGTTCCCCAGCCCGACGCGTTGGATGAACTCGCCCACGCGTTCCCGGTTCTTGCCGTGTTCGCCCCAGACGTCCCAGATGCGTTCGATGAGGTCTTTGATCTCCTCATAGGGGGGTTCGATCTTGATGAAGGGGATCAACACCGAGGACAGCAGTGCCCCCTCCACGATGGGTGCCTTGGATCCGATGAGGATCGTGGCGCCTCGGTCCTTGCCCGGCCTGAGGGCCTTGGGCATGGCATTGATGCATTGCATGCAGCGGACGCAGTTCGAGTTGTCGATCTTCAGCTCCTTGCCGTCCCACTCGATGCACCGCGTGGGGCAATTGGCGTAGATATCCCTGTGGATGTCGATGCCGCTTTCGACGTATTTCTTCACCTCATCCTGGTCGATCTGGATCTCGTCGCGCCACGTGCCGATGATCGACATGTCGGCCCTGGCGATCGATGCGACGCAATCGTTAGGGCAGCCGGCACATTTGACCTTGAATTTGTAGGGGAAAGCGGGCCGGTGCAGTTCGTCCTGGAAATGGTGCGTCAGGTCGTTGGTGATGTGCAGCGTGTCGTAGCACGCCCATTCACACCGGGCGGGGCCCACGCAACAACTGGGCGTACGCATGTCGGAACCGGAACCGCCGAGGTCAAATCCGTGCTTGGTCAGCTCGGCAAAGGTAGGTTCCAATTCGTCCGTTTTCGTGCCCAGAAAAACGATGTCGCCCGTGGAGCCATGCATGTTGGTAAGTCCGGAGCCGTGTCGCTCCCAGACGTCACACAGGGCGCGCAAGGCATCGGCCGTGTAGAACCATCCGCTGGGCTGGTTGATGCGCAAGGTGTGGAAGTGGGCCACATTGGGGTACTCTTCGGCCAGGAAGGAGTAGCGGCCGATGACCCCTCCTCCGTAGCCCATGACACCGACGATCCCGCCGTGCTTCCAGTAACCGGTTTTGTCCCGATAGGATTTCTCCAGCTGTCCGAGGAGATCCTGGGACATTTTGTTGTCTTCCGCCATGGACTTGATTTCCTTGACGAAGCTGGGCCAAGGGCCCTTTTCCAGTTCGTCCAAAAGCGGAGTACCGTTCCCAGTTGAATCTGCCATGTCGTCCTCCTGTCGTGTTTGAGCTCCAAAGCGAGCCGATACCGTTCTTCCCGATTGTTCCCACAGGGAGCTTCCCTCCTCCCCGCCCAAGGCCAGCGGACAGGCCAACGCCCGTTCCCGGTGCCGCCCGTCTTCGTGGGCCGCCGAGAAAGAGCCCTGCGGCGGCGGCCTCCCGGTCGCGCCGGTCCATATGTCCTCCCTTATCCCTCGCTACTGCATGCGACCTCCATCGTCTCCCGCACACTGACCACGATCTTGTAAAGCAGACTGAGAATCAAGAACCCGATGGCGTACACGCCCAGGGTGATAACCACTTCCAGAGCCGTGGGAGTGTACTGGGTGATCCGCCCCAGGGGCGAGGGGATGAAACCGGTGACCACGGTGCCCATCCCCTTTTCGATCCAAATGGCGGTGATGACGCCCACGCACAAGGCGGCCAAGTACCCCTCGCGGCGGCGGATCTTGGGCACCAGCAGCAATATCACACAAACGGCCGTGATCAGCTGGCCCAACCACATCCACGGCGCCAACACGCTCGGTTCGTGTACGCCGAACAGATAGCGGAAGGGCTCCACGTGATGCGGCATGCGGCCGTAAAGGACCGTAAACAATTCCACCAGCACGAAGAATACGTTGATGACCATGGCGTAGGTGACGATCACGGCCAGCTTCTGGATCGCCTCGCGCCCCGTGTCGAATCGCGTGAATCGCCGCAGGATCAAGGCCAACAGAATGAGCAGGCTGGGTCCCGAGGCGAAGGCCGATGCCAAGAACCGTGGGGCCAACAAGGGCGTCATCCAGAAGGGCCGAGCTGCCAGGCCCGCATAGAGAAAGGCGGTGACCGTGTGGATGCTCACCGCCCAGGGAATGGAGAGGTACACCAGCGGCTTGACCCATCCGGGCGGCGCCACGCGCTGCCGTTCAGCGTCGAAGGTGACGAACCCGATCACCAGGTTCAACACCAGGTAGCCGCTCAGCACGACCATATCCCAGAACATGACCGAACGCGGCGAAGGGTGTAACAGCACGTTGAGCACCCGCCGCGGCTGGCCCAAGTCGACAAAGATGAACAGCATGCACATGGTCACGGCGGCCACGGCCAGGAACTCGCCCAGGACCACCATGCGCCCGAAAGCCTTGTAGTTGTGCAGATAGTACGGCAGCACGACCATCACGGCCGAGGCGGCCACGCCGACCAGGAACGTGAACTGGGCGATGTACAAACCCCAAGTCACATCGCGGCTCATCCCGGTGATGGTCAGGCCTTCGGTCAGTTGCCGGCCGTAGGCCAGCAGACCCGCCAGGATGACAAGGAACCAGAATCCCAGCAGCAACCAGTAGCGACGGCTTCCTTGGAATGCATGCTCCAACATGGTCACCTCGCACGCCTTACACGAATACGCCTCACACTACGTAAAACACGTTGGGACCGGTCCCCAGGCTCCACTTGCGGCAGATCGTATGCTCCTGGGCCAGCAGCCGGCTGACCGCGGATCGCGGGTCGCCG
>DQVB01000263.1 GCA_015661985.1 Planctomycetota bacterium
AGGGTCAAGGCCACTTCCAGCTCCAGCGTCTGGCCCCTTCGGGCGCGGAACACATGGCCCGGTAGTTGACCCGCCACGGAAGGCCGCAGCAGCGGGCCGTTGGTGATCGTCACTCGCCCCGCGCGTAGGCCTTCCCACCATTTTTCGTAAGTGAAAGGGGCCTCCACGTGAACGTAGAGGCGATTGTAGCCTGCCGGGTTCGGCGACTGGCCCGAACCGCTCCCGGCCGACGGCGGGATGCGGAGACCGCAGTTGAGCAAATGGAAATAGATGTGCTGGGCCCACTGGGCCGTCCCCCACGGGCCGAAGAAACGGGAGCGGTCGCGAAGCCTCTCTCCAACTGCGGCCGGCAACACTTGATTCCGACACAGACCGCGGTGCGCCAATTGGATCGAGTCGACCAGTCCGTGGGCCACCAGCAGGGGGGTGTCCCACCACGTGGGCCGGGTCAGATCAACCCAAGCGCCGGATTGACGGCGGGCTTGTGCCAAGCGAACTACGGACGGGTAGTCCGTGCTCGCACGGGAGAGATCCAGGGGATGTTTGGAGTTCAACAACACCACCTCGCCACCTTCCCAATCGTAGCGGCCACCCGACACATGGTAGAAACGGTCCGGCTCGACCGACCGCAGCACCGGCCCCGATACGGCCCCCGCCTTCCGCCCAGACCAACGGATTACCTGAAGTACGTGCAGGTCTTCGGCTTGAATCAACCAAGGCACCTCGCCCAATGGCCGGCGGACGTCCAGGTCCCCGGAGTACCAGCTGTGGTCGGACATCCGAACGAAGCGGCGCATCGACTCTTCCTTGCGGTCGTCAGAAAAGCGGTTCATGATGAAATAGCCGCTCCGGCGCAAGTATTCCGGGCCCCGCTCCAACTCAAACGTATATTTGCCGGCGGGCAGCACCAGGGTGATCTTCCCAGGGATAACGAAATGGTCGTGCCAGAAGGGTATGTTGCGACTCCGAGGCCGGCGCGGACGGCCCGCTTCGTTCCGCAGGTGCATCCGGCAATGGATCGGCTGGCCCGTATCACGATCCACCACGCGGAGCTCGAGACGTCCACTCGCCGCAAGCAGCTGTGTCGGCCGCCAGCCGGCCGATCCGGCGCCCATCAGGGCACAAAAGGCCATCCAAACACATGACGCCCGAGCCCCGATCCTTGGCAAAGCGTCCATCGAACTCACCTCGTGCCTCAGTATGCTGGCCATGAGCCCCACCCGCCAAAGGCCGAAGAACACCTCCAACGTTGCAGAAAGCAAACGTAGGATGGGCGTTCTTGCCCGTCAATCATGAACCCCACCGGCGAGGCCGCTAGTGCGGCAAAACTTACATTTTTGTGACATCTACGATGCCCAGGCTATTGCGCGTTTCGTCCCACTTGTGACGGACAGGAATGTCCATGCTGCCCTGCCGGTTTGCAACGCTGGCGAAGACAAACAAAAGGACCACCTGGGGCGCGCTGCGCAATGTTCCCCTCGGCCCGCCAGGCTGCACGCGGGCGCTCCCGATGCCTGCGGCTACCACGCCGGTACCGCAGATTCTATCAGCCCGGGGCAAGTCCGCCACCCGCTGCATAATATGGGACAGGGGCACTTTGCCCTCTTTCCCTCGCGTAAGGGTTTTGAGTAACAACAGTTGGACACCGGCGGCGCGCACAACCCTAACTTGGCCGGCCCAAGCCGGGTTTTGCCGCAGCGACAAACGAAATAGCCTCGGCCCGGAGAGCCAAGCTACAAGAGTATCGCTGTCCAGCTGTTTGAGAGCGTGTTTTTCAAAACCTGAGGGTCGGCGAGTTTCGCAGCCCGCCGGTCAGAGTCTGCGCCGGGTCGGGAGGGTGTGCGCACAGCGTCCACATGAAGCTTGGAAACAGGCTCTGAATAACACTTGTCGCATTGCCGGCACCGGCCCGCGCAGCGCACGCGACTCTTCGTGACAGGGCGGTGGGGCGGATCCTTGCATCTCAGTGGCGATTGCATTACATTGCTTGCCAACGCCGCCTGCGGCCGCAACGAAGGAGCAGACCTGCCAGGGGGCAGTTGTAACACCGGCGAAGCGAGGCGCCGCCGGGGAATCACACCCGGCAGGTGCGATCCGCCAGGATGCGCGTGTCGTGACACACGAAGACCTCAGGGCGGCCCCATGGCTGCCTCCAAACGGCGTTGCCGGACGTGTCCGCGGCAACGCAGCAAGACTGTCCGAGCCGGAGGGATGACCATGATGAACGCCAAGTTCGCTGTTTCGGCTGCCCTGCTGTGCTGGTTGATTTGTGCCGATGCCCAACCTGCGCAGTTCTACGTCGCTCCTGAAGGAAACGATGCGAATCCCGGGACGCGGCAGCAGCCCTTTGCCACGATCGCTCGGGCCCGAGAGGCCGTGCGAGCGATCATCGCCGAAGGACTCACAGAAGACGTAGACGTCGTCATTCGCGGGGGGACGTACCGGATCACGAAACCGATCCGGTTTGACGTGCGGGACAGCGGCACGGCGGAGCACTCGATCACGTATGCGGCGGCAGACGGTGAGCGGGTTGTCATCAGCGGTGGGCGCCGGATCACTGGCTGGACGGCTGGCGACGACGGAGTATGGCGGGTCACCCTGCCTGGGGTGCAGTCAGGGAAATGGTCATTCCGACAGTTGTGGGTCAACCGGCGCCGCGCCGTGCGGGCCCGCCATCCCAACACAGGCTACTTCCGGGTGGAACAAGTCGGTCCGGACCGCCGCACCAGCTTCCGATACTCCGAGGGTGACCTGCGGGCGTATCGCGACCTGCAGAACGTCGAACTTGTGTTCATACACGACTGGTCCGTCTCGCGCGTGCCGGTCGAATCGATCGACGTCGAGACCCGCACGCTGAAGGTCCGGCATCAGGTGGGCGGCCAGGGAAGCTGGTGTGTTATGGACTGGTTCGAAAAGCACCCGCGGTACTTGCTGGAAAACTCCGGGGAACTGCTCGACGCCCCGGGCGAATGGCATCTGGACCGCCGAACGGGCGTCCTGAGTTATCGGCCGCGACCGGGCGAAGAGCTGGGGCAGGTGGAGGTCGTAGCGCCGGTGGCCGGGCAGCTGTTGGTCGTTCGCGGCGATGTAGAAGAGAACCGCCCGGTACGCAATCTCCACTTCGTCGGGCTGGCCTTCGAGCATGCCGGATGGAGCCCGCGCGGCGGCGTGTACTGGGGTCGCCAGGCGTGCACGTACTGGG
>DQVB01000027.1 GCA_015661985.1 Planctomycetota bacterium
CACGGCGTGCGGCCAGCGGTTGGCCGAGGTGGCCCTGGAGAACCATCGTCGCGGGCTGCAGTGTCGGGCCTACGAAACCTCTGCCGCGGCCGCCCGCTGAGCAGCCGTCTCCGAGTCAGAATTCAGAACAACGTGACCGCCACGGCCGCCATGGTGCAGGCATCCGGCCCGCAATCCCCAGCCACCGAGACGGCCGCACCACAATGTTCCGGTCAACGTCGTCTTTTGTCACGCGTCCCAAGCGACGCACGACCGTCCACCCTCAAGTCCCTTTGCGGAACTGGGCCCGGAACACGGGCAGCCCATGCAGGCGCATACGCCGCTCGAAGTGCGTCCGGTAGTCCATCTCGTGGGCCGCCGGGGCCTCTGGCTGCGCAAAAGGGCCCTCCAGGTTGGTTGCGGCTGCCACGAGTTCCAGGCTGGAGCGAAAGTACTCCTCCACATCGGACCAGAAATGGCAGCGGCCGCCCGGGGCCAACGTGCGCTCGATGTCCCGCACGAAAGAGTCGACCATGATCCGCCGCTTCTTGTGCCGCCTTTTCCACCAGGGGTCCGGGAAGTAAATGTGGATCGCCTGAATCGCCCCGTCCGGGATCACTTCAGCCAACACCCGAACTGCGTCGGCTATCACCACCACGGCGTTGGTCAGCCCCTGCCGGGCCAGCTGGGATGCGGCGAACCGAGCGTATCGCCGCGCTATCTCGATCCCCAAAAAATCCACCTCCGGCTGTGCCGCGGCCGCCGTACGGAGGAAAAGCCCCTTTCCCGAGCCGACTTCCAGCTCCAGCGGCCCGCGGCGGCCGAACAATACGGCCTGATCCCACGGCCGGGGCAAATCGGCGAACTCTTTCAAATGACGGGAAAGATCCAGATTCGCGTCGATCTTGCGCAATGCCCGGCGGCCCATACTCCCCCGATATGCTCCATGGCATGGTTGTGTTCCGCAGGCTGGCCAACCAGCCCCTCAACGATCGAACATACGAGCTGATGGGGCAGTCAACCAGGGGTGCCTGCCTCGTGGGCGACCCCGGCGCAGGGATCTTTCAGCTGACCACGACCCTTGATCCGCACACCTTGACCGTCCGGCGCAAGGCCCGGAACTGATGCCTCGCTCTACCTCGTTGAGTGATCGGGCCTCGATCCGCACACCTTGACCGTCCAGCGCAAGGGCTACTATAGTAGCAGACGGTTGCGATCCGAAGCCATTCCCAGTCTTGGCCACCCCCAGCTGCTGATGCCTGCCACGATCATCGACGTTCGAGCCCACGAGGACGTGCGCGATGTGGTCCACCGGGCTGTTCAGGCGATCTCGGAAGGGGGGCTGGTGGTCTTTCCTACCGAAACGGTCTACGGGCTGGCCGCCCGGGCCTTGGATGCCGAAGCCGTCGGGCGGCTGGTCGAGGCCAAGGGGCGGCGCGCAGGCCACGCGTTGACCCTGGCCATCAAAAGCGCGGCGGAAGCCCGGGATTACGTGCCGGACCTCAGCCCGCTGGCCGATCGCTTCGCCCGCCGCTGTTGGCCCGGCCCCATCACCCTGGTGCTGGACAACTCGCACCCGGAGAGCCTGGTGGGGCAGCTCCCGCCCGGAGTTCGCGAGTTGGTGGCGCCGGAAAGCACGATCGGCCTCCGCGTGCCGGGCCACCAGTTGATCCTGGACGTGATGCAGATGATCCCGGGCCCATTGGTGCTGACCAGTGCCAATCGTTCGGGCCAGCCTGCGCCGGTTACGGCCCATCAGGCCATGGAGAGCCTGGGGGACCGAGTGGAAATGGTGCTGGACGACGGCCCCGCTCGGTTCGGTCAGGCTTCTTCGGTGGTCCGCGTCGGCCGGAAGCGGTATGAATTGTTGCGCGTTGGCGTGGTGCCGGAGAAGGCCATCCGGCGTTTGGCCAACCTGATGATTCTTTTCGTCTGTACCGGCAACACCTGCCGGAGTCCCATGGCCGAGGCCATCTGCCGAGAGTTGCTGGCGGTGCGTTTGGGCTGCGGGCCGGCGGAGCTGGAAAACCGGGGGGTCGTGATCACTTCGGCGGGGGTGGCCGCGATGAGTGGGGCTCGGCCGACGCCCGAGGCGGTAGAGGTGATGGCCGAGCGGGGCCTGGACATGGCTGATCACCAGACCCAGCCGGTCACCGAGCCTCTGGTGCGGTTTGCCGACATGATCTTCACCATGACGGAGTCCCATCGCCAGGCCATTGTGATGCAGTGGCCCCAGGCGGCTTCGCGGACCCAGTTGCTGCGGAGCGACGGCGGCGAGATCTGCGATCCCATCGGGGGGGCCATTGACCGGTACCGGCGGTGTATTGAGCAGATCGACACGGCGCTGCGGGCCCGACTGGACGAAGTGGTAGCCGCGGTGGACAATTGAATCTTTTGGGCCGGGAGAGGACACCCCTCTTTCCGGTGGGACCTGTGCCGATAGTGCTGCCGCCGGGGGCCGCGCCGGATCGACCGGTAGGCTTCGCCCGGGGGACCGGCTTGCCGGCCGTTGAATCGTTCAGAAGCACGAGACGCCGAGACGATGCGAATTGCTGTGGGAAGTGATCATCGGGGATACGCGATCCGTGGGAAGCTGCTGACTCTGCTACGAGGGCTCGGGCACGAGGTGATCGACGTGGGCAGCCATACCAGCGACCCGGTGGACTATCCCGACATTGCGGAGAAGGTGGGCCGGAAAGTGACAGGGGGCGAGGTGGATCGAGGGGTGCTGGTGTGCGGGACGGGCCTTGGCATGTCCATTGCAGCCAACAAGATCCCTGGGGTGCGGGCCGCCGCCTGCCTGGATGATCTGATGGCCGAAATCAGCCGCCGCCATAACGATGCCAACGTCTTGTGCCTGCCTGCGGACCTGGTGGGCCAGAAGTCCATCGATCGGATCATCGAAACCTGGCTCAATACGCCTTTCGAAGGAGGCCGCCACGCCCGCCGTGTGGCCAAGATCCGCGCCCTGGAGGAGAAGGTGGCCTGTCAGATGGATCGCCAGAAAGAATAGGGCGTTCCACGGGGGGGCCGTTGGCGACGGGGCGATTTGCCGTGGGCTCGACTGAAGCCGGTCCGGGACCGGTCCTTTTCTCCGGGCCGACGGGGGAAGGGGCCATTCGCCCGTCGCCGCGGGGCGTGACGGGTATTCCCCCTTTATGGCTGTTTCCGTTACGGCCGCGGGCCGCGTTGGTTTGTCGGCCGCCCCTGCGCTTCGGCCGGTCGTGTCGGTTTCTCAGGATGCGCTGCCGGAGGCCTCGGTGAGGCTGGCGGTCATGCCGATTGTGGCAGGACCGTTCTGGCGAAAGTGGACGGAGCCGGGAGGCGGGCTATTGAACAGGCGGCCAGTCTTGTTAAAGTCGAAGTTTGTGGTGGAAAAATACGCCCCTGGGCGGCCGGAAGATTGAGGTGACCCGTTGATGGCCCGTTCTCGCCATCCCACGCCGGAGGAAGTCAGCCAATTGTTGCGGAACGCGGAACTGCGCGACGAGCTGGAGCCCTTCTACGACGAATCGATCAGCCTGGTCAACGTCCGGGATCTACCCGTAGCGGTAGAGAACGAATTCCTGGCCTCCATGCTCGCCTGGGAAATGGCGCCCGTGCTGCCCATCTACCGGTGGTTCGATCCCGAGCTGCGGCCCCCGCGACCGGAAACGCTCAACGACCATGATCTGCACGAGATCCTTTGGGACGTGATCTACAAGCTGTACGAGAAGCGGATCGTTCTGGATTTCACCGACCACCTGTCCGACCGCGAACTGTATTGTTTGATCTACCGTGACATCCTGCCGGCGCGGGAGAAGAAGATCGACAACCGCAAGACGTATCTCCATTGGGACTGTGCCCAGGCTGGCGGCGACCCGGAAGTCTGGTTGCGGTACTACGCCTCGGAGGAAGAGCGGCGGGCATGGGCGGAAACCTACCGACAGCCCTTGCCTCCCCAAGGGATGCCGCCCCACAAGCGGCGTTTACCCACAGAGCCGGAGTGATAGCGTGCGCCCAGGCGGCCCAGACAGGTGAGCCGTGATGAAGTTGCAGATGCTTGGGGCCAACCGCCAGGTGACCGGGTCGCGTCACTACGTTGAAGTCGGCAGCACCCGGCTGCTGGTGGACTGCGGCATGTTCCAGGAACGGGAGTTCCTGGGCCGCAACTGGGCGCGCTGCCCTGTCCCGGCTGAGTCGATCCATGCCGTGGTGTTGACCCATGCCCACCTGGACCACAGTGGCCTCATCCCTCGACTGGTCCGGGAAGGCTTCCGCGGACGGATCTTCGCCACCCCGCCCACCGTGGACCTGGCCGACATCATCCTCCGCGACTCGGCCCACATCCAAGAGGAAGACGCGGCCTACAAAGCCAAGCGCCACCGCAAAGAGGGACGGCGTGGCAAATACCCGGAAATCCCGCTCTACACGGGGGAAGACGCGGCGCGGGCCTTGCCCCGGCTGCAAGCCGTCCCCTACGATCAGCCGCTGGCCATCGCTGAAGGCGTCCAGCTCACTTTCCGGGACGCGGGACACATCTTGGGTTCGGCTGTGGCCGAGCTGGATATCCATGAGAACGGCCGAAGCCGGCGTATCGCCTTTTCCGGCGATTTGGGGCGTTGGAACCAGCCGCTGTTGCGCGACCCGAGCGAATTGGCGGAAGCGGACTACGTGGTCCTCGAATCGACGTACGGGGACCGCGAACACGAAGACACCCAAACGGTCCAGTCGCAATTGGAACGGATCGTCACCGAAACCTTCCGCGCCGGGGGGAACGTGGTCATCCCCACCTTCGCCGTGGAACGGGCTCAGGAGCTGATCTACCACATCAGTCAACTGGTCCACAGCGGCCGCATCCCTTCCATGCCGGTCTTTCTCAACAGCCCGATGGCCGTCGATGTGACGGAAGTTTTCCGGCGACACCGCCAGTATCTGGATGAGGAAACCTGGGCGCTGATCCATGCCGGCCAACCGCCGCTGCGGTTCCCCGGCCTGCGGTTGGTCCGAAGCGTTGAGGAGTCCAAGAGGATCCACGAGCTGACCGCGCCGGCCATCATCATGGCCACCTCGGGTATGTGCACCGCCGGGCGGATCAAACACCATCTGCGGCACAACATCACCCGGCCCGAATGCACGATCCTGTTCGTCGGCTACCAGGCTCGGGGGACTTTGGGCCGGAGGATCCTGGACGGGGAGCCCGAAGTGCGGATCCACGGCCGCCAGTGGCCGGTGCGCGCCCG
>DQVB01000434.1 GCA_015661985.1 Planctomycetota bacterium
GACGGCCCACGTCGGCTGCGGCCGGCACGGCCATGGTCAGGCAGAGAAGCATCACCCGTGCCGCCTCGATCCGCACGGCGCGCAGGCCGACCGTCGGGCTGCTGCCGGGGCTTGCCCTGCCAGCTGCCCAGGAGACAGCGCCGGAAAACGCCCCAGCCGGCCCCCACCGTCGCCATGCGGTGCTTCTGTCACTGGCTGTTCGGTTCATCGGTTCTTCCCCAATTGTAGGTCCCGCGTGATGCGGAAGATCTCCGCCTGGCGATCGGCCAACCGGTCCAAGGCTTCCAGCAATTCGGGATGATCCGCCTGTTGCCCTTGGATCAATTTCGAATAGCGCTGGGTGCGGCGGTTCACGCGCATCTGGAGGGCCCGGATCATCTTCAGTTCGGCCAGCACGTCCACCAGGGGCGGATCCTGGGGCTGGATGGGCATGTCCGGCATCGGCTGGCGCCGGTCCTCGGCATCCCGGATGGCCTGTTGCAGGGCCTTGATCATCTCTTCCAGCGCGGCGATGATGTCCTCTTCAATCCCCTGCGTAATGAGGCCCACTCTGTCTTGGGCCAACCGCTGGACCACCTGCTCCATGTCCTCGCGGACCTGTTGGACCGCAACGGGAAAAGCCACTGCGGTACCGTCTTCGCGCAACAGGTTCCAGGCCTGGTCGGCCTCCAGCACGATCTCCGCTTCGCGGCGGCTGAGCCGACTGGCTTCGATCTGGTGATTCCGGTCCCGCTGGTCGGCCGGCACGGCGTCGAGCCGTTTGGTGCCTTCGTAGACTTCGCGTTGCATATCCAGCATTTTCAGGAAGCGCTGTTCCAATGCCCGCAGCACTCGCGCGATTTCCTCTTCCCGCAGCTGACGAAGGATCCGCTCCAGCTCCGCCTTGGCTTCCTCCAATTCGCGTACCGCCTCTTCCTGCTTCTCCACGGCCCCGTCTCGCTGGGCTTTTTTCAGCCGCTGTTGAGCCTCGCGCATACGCCGACGGGCCGCCTCCAAACGTTGGCGTGCCGGGTGCGCCTGCTCGTCGCCCTGCTGCTGCCGCGGAGCTTGCTGGCCCTCCTCGGCCTCTTGGCCCTGGGGCCCACCTCCGCTTTCACCCTGACCCTGCCCTCCCCGGGCGCCTTGCGATCCGCCCGAGGACTTCGGCGCGGCCGCTGGCGAACCTTCGGAGCCTTCGCCGCGTTGGCTTTGGCCTCGAGGTGTTTCGCCACTGCGCGGGGACTGTTCAGCCCCGCCCGAGCCCTTCGGGCTTTTCTCCTCGCCCCGCTCGCCTTCGCCCGGCTTTCCCCCGGAAGGTCCCTCGGCCTGCTGGCCGCCAGGATCCCGGGGCGAATCCCCCGACGCGCGGCCTTCTGACGGCGATTCCTCGTTCGCCCTGATTTCCCGCGCCAAGCTGCCCGTCTGGCGAGCCAGTTGGCCTTGCTCGTCCGCCAACCGCTGGGAGTCGCCGCCGCCAGCCGTCCGTCCTTCGATACTCTTCTGCTGCTTGATCAGCCGGTTCAACTCCTTCAAATACCGGCGGATCCTGGCCTTCTCCGATTCGATCCGCCGCGATCGATTCTCACTCAAAAGAAGCTCCAACAGCTGCTCCAGCTCACGATGAACCGTCTCTTGGTTCTCCACGGCCCGAGCCAAGCTCTCCTTCTCCAACAACTCGGCGATCGATTCCAGCTGCACGCCGATCAGCCGCTCTTTGCTCATGGCCACGGCCCGCTTCAACAAGGCGGCCCGCTCTGGGGCAGCCACGCCGCTCAGTTCGGCCATCCGCGCCAAGACCTCCTCCAGGTGGCGAAACTGTTCGGCAACCTGGCGCTGCTGCTCGGCCAAGTCTCCCTGGACCTGTTCGACGTTCGCGGTACCCGGATCCCCGCTGTCGGGCTCCTGGGCCCAGCCGCTGGGCATAACAGCCCACCCGGCCCAAGCCACGCCGATCAGCCATCCCAGCAGTCGTTGTTGTGCGCCGTTTCTGGTCAATGCTCCAGGCTCCTGCCATTCGTTGCCCGCCCGGGGAAGCCAAAGCCCCGCGCCCGCTGCGGAGGTTCCACCGGCCCGCCGCCTGCCCGACCTGGCCCCGAAACGGGCCACCTCCAGCCGCTCGACGTACGGGCCGGCCAAACCGCCGCCGCGTCCTCGCCGGCGCCAGCCCCACTCCATTGTAGCGACTAGATCCACAAGCAAGCAGTCTGAAGTGGTTTTGCACATGGGCCCAAGACCGGGATCACGGTACGGCCCCGACCGGGGGACGCCTCTAGCACCGGCAAGTTGCTCGAAAACCGCCTTGTAGCCCACAACGGCGCTTTTCCTCAGCCCATCCCCTCCCATGGAGCAGAAAGGTTGATCCGAGGGGTGGCCTCGCTGGCGAGCGTCGTACTGCCCCTGTGCCCACAGCGGCATGGTTCAAAAGCGGGTAACAGTCTGGGAGCGAAGCCAGCCCGGATTATTCACGCAGGCCGGAACAGCGCAAACGCGATTCGACGTGGCATACACTGTGCTTCAGTTTGGTCGTTGGCCGAGCGAACGAAGTTCCGGCCTCCAAGGTCATGGGTAATGCGGACTAGCCGTTGCTCTGTTTGTGGTACCGCCTTCAGGGGGAATTGTGACGCCAACAAACGGGGTGTCATTCCGCCTGAAGGTGGGATTACCAACGAACCGCTCCCGGCGGCTGTCCCGGAGAGGGGCCAGCATGAAGAACCGAGGCGCAGCAGCCAGTCTGTGGTGTGTTTGGCCGACAGCGGGGCTGTGGGCCGCAGCCGGCGCAGAGTGCCGGCGGCGCCGGTTCACCAGCCTGGTCGGTGGGAATCTTTTGGCCTGCTTGAGACGAATCTATGAGACAAATCTATGAAGACAGTTGCATGGGCAGACTCGGCCGATTAGGGTAATTGGAAAGAGAGGCAATCGTCGGCAAATTGGACAAACCTCGGTGGCGTGTGCCGTTGGCGACGGCGCTGGGTCGTCGCCGCACAGCCAGGGGATACATCGGGTTGACAGAGGAGGAGCGCTACCATGCGGCGTTTCGTATTGAAACTGGTGGTCGCGGCTGTGGCCCTGCTGGTCGTAGCCGACGGCGTCATGGCTTGCAAGCTATTCGGCAGGATGGCTTGCCGTCGTGCGCGCTGCTGCTATGTGGTCTGCTGCGATCCGTGCGTGCTGATCACGTGCACGCCATGCATGCCGGCCGTCTGCGCGCCGTGCGCCCCGGCCGTGTGCGAACCGGTCGAGGAGGCGGTCGAAGAAGCCGAAGCGGTCGAGGAAGCTGAACAGGCTGAAGCTGCAGAGGAGCCGAAGCCGGAAAAGGCGCCCGCCGAAGAGGCTCCGCCGGAGCCTTCACCGTCGGAGGAACCGCCACCGGCCGAAGAGGCGCCCGCGCCGGCTGAACCGCCACCGGCCGAAGAGGCCAAGCCCGAGGCGGAGGAGCCAGCCGCCATGGAGGCTCCCGCGGAACCGGGTCCAGAAGCTCCCGCCGAACCGGCGCCGGCCGAGGAGGCGCCGAGCGAA
>DQVB01000603.1 GCA_015661985.1 Planctomycetota bacterium
ATCGGACGGCGGATGGCTGAGGTTGAACGGAGTGTGTCCGCAGCCAGAGATCAAGTGCTCGCTACGCATCCCGACCGACCTGACCGGCATCACCGGCTTCCGGCTGGAAGTGATGCAGCGTCGCAACGCGGACAGAGGGCGATCCGCAACCGAGGCCACCGGCCCGTCGGTCAAGCTGAAAGAGTTCCGCGTGACGGCCGCGCTGCCGGCAGCAAAGCGCTTCCGCGGGCGTGTGGTGCGCATCCAGATCGTGGGGCGCACCGAATACCTGCATCTGGCCGAGGTCCAGGTCTTCAGTCAGGGCAAGAACATCGCGCGGCAGGGCAAGGCGCGGCAATCCAGCTCGAGCTGGAAGGCTCCGGCACGCCTGGCCATCGACGGCAACACCAACGGTTTGTGGTCCGGCAGATCGGTCTGTCATACTCGAAGGGAACGCGAACCGTGGTGGGAAGTCGATTTGGGTTCGACGCAGCCGATCGAGCGGATTGTCATCTGGAACCGGACCGACGGCGGACTGCAAGCCCGCTTGGTCCCGTGCCGCGTTTCGGTGCTGGACGCCGCGGGCCGCGTGCTCTGGCAACGCATGATCACCGACCCGCCCGATCCGAACGTCGAGCTGCATCTGTCGCCCGTGTCGGTCGCGTTTCGTGACATGCCCACCGAGCTGTGCCCGGCGAAGGACCCGGTGATCGCGGGGGATTCCGGTCCGAGTCCGCGCAAGGCGGCGAAGTCGCTGCAACGTCGGCTGGTGGCCCTGTTCGAAACGAGCAATCCTGTCGGGTTCGAGGCGGGCACGATCCTGACGGTCCAGCTCGCCCTGCCGGCCGGCCGCGGCGCGGTCGTCGAGCGCATCCGGTTGTCCGCCACAACGATGCCACCGCCGCTCTACGACGTTCCGCCGGCGATCGAGCGCATTGTGAGGACCGACGCGGCCCAACGCAGCTCGGCCGATAGGGAAGTCCTCGCCGCTTTCTATCGCTCGATCGCGCCGGAGCTCGAGCCCACGCGGCGACGGCTCCTCCGACTGGAACGGGAATTCCGTTCGGTCGAACAACGCTCCAGACAGGGGCTTGAATGACCGGACAAACCGGATGATGTCGAAGTTGCCCCGACGGCGCTAATCAAAGTCCGGGGCATAAGGACGCCGTCGTTCTCCAGGAACAGACGGTGTTGGCGAGGTGATCGCGTCGACGCGGAGGCGAGGCGCGTGTCGGACCGCGTGCACCAGCTTGCGCGGGGAGACTCGGACCGGCTCCGTGGCAAATTCCGGGACGTTGTACATGTACAAGAAATCGTCATAGAAGCCCGGGTCACGCTGCGGCACCACGAAGGGTTTCGACGCGTTGCCATTGGCATCGATATAACACAGAAAGAGACGCGTGAAGACGCCGGTCGGCCGCTTGCTGCTGAAAACGATCCAGCGTCCGTTCTGCGACCACGCGTGCCAGGACTCGGCGAATTCGCTGTTGCAGTCCAATTTCTTGTATTGGCCGGATTTCAGGTCAAGCAGGTAAAGATCGCTCTCCGGCTGATAGAGAGCAAAACAGCCGTAGTTGCACATGCAAAAGAGCACAAAACGGCCGTCGGGCGAAACGCGGGGCGTGAGGATGCTCTGGCCGGTGTCTTTCGAAGACAGAACCGTCTGGACCTTTCCCCACGTGTTGGTGTCGACATCGTACGAGACTCGCTTCATGTCATAGCGTACCTCGGCAAACCGTTTTGGGGGAAAAGCGGTCTTATGGCTCCACAGCATGCGGGCGCTGGCGAAGTACAGGTCCTTGCCGTCCGGGGACCAATACGGATGCGTTTCTAACTGGGCCTTGTCGGCGATTTGCGGCGCGGTGTGAAGCGATTGGGTGTCGATCCGGAAGTACCCCAAAAGGGAATCGAACTCCATCGCATCGCGGGTCTGGTTGCGCGCGGTGTGGTAAAACAAACGGATGTCGAACTGCGAAAAGGCGACCAGCCGGCCGCTGGGGTGCCACGTCGTATGGCCGAACCGGGCACCGACGACACTCACCCGGCCTTGTTGAATCAGCAAGGTCGCGTCGCCGTAATCGCTTCGAAAGCCGAGCGTCATCCTGTCCGTCTTGTCATTGCAGAACGAGTGACAATTGACGCAGCCCTCTCGGAACCAGCGACCGTGCAGCACGACGCGTTCGTGATACGTTTGCAGGTCTCGTTGGTAGACGCCGATGTCCCGGTAGTACAACGAATCGGGACGCAGGCGACGATAAGCCAGATACCGGTCGATCGGTTCCTCTGCGATTCGATTCACGAACGGTTGGTAATCACGCCATTGTCCGGCGTCGTCGCGGACGGAGACTTGGGTAACGAACTCGTGGCCGCGATTCTCGGTCAAAAGCCGTCGCCAGGCTTTGATCGGGATCTGGATCTTCGGCGACCGCCCCGTCAGCTCGATGGGCGAGCCTTCTCGTCCCGCCATCCGCACGCGGAACTGCGTGCCGAGCTCGTCGATTCGGAAGTTGAGCGGAGCGATATTCGGCGGAATCACCAGGCTCTGGTAGTCGGGGTGGATGCGTGGCG
>DQVB01000672.1 GCA_015661985.1 Planctomycetota bacterium
CGCGGCCGGCCAATCCGCTTCCCAGCCGGCTGGGCAGCCGGCCACCGCTCAGGCGGGACAGGCCCCGGGCGGCCAGCCGGACGCCGAGTCCGCTCCTGGTGCGGGGAGCTATGATCAGTCGCTGGAAGTGGACGAGGAGCAGAGGAAGCAGCGTAACGTCGTTTTGGGGGTCCTCCGTAACCGGACCATGCAGGCCGGCGACGACGTGAAGCTGCGGACGTACTACGAGACGTACGCCCTGAGCCGCTGGACCGTCATGGACAACCTCCCCCGGTTGGCTACCTTTCGTCGAGAGCTGCAGAATGATCTGAACCAAGGAAGAACGGGGCCAGCCCACGATTTCCTCGTGCAGTTGGTGTTGGACTTCATGCGCCGAGAGCTCAAGAAGAACCGGCCGCCGACGTTCCGGTACAACGCCATGCTGACGATCGGCTCTTTGAACCAGGTCGATGCGATGAGCTCAGCACAGCCGGTGGTTCCTTTGCCGGAGGCGTTGGACGATTTGTTGGGTGCCCTGGCCGATCCCCAGGAGAGCGACGCGGTGAAGGTGGCCGCGCTGTTGGGCCTGCTTCGCCACGCCCGGCTGGCACGCGGCTCCTCTACGGGAATTGGCGATCCCCAGGTTCGGGACCAGCAGGTCATTCCAGCCATGCTTCAGCTGATCGCCTCCCCCCAGCCGCCGGACCGTACGGCCGCCGGGCATGCCTGGATACGGGCCCTGGCCGTCGACCTGTTGGCTGCCCTGGGCCAACCGGGCGCTCAGGGCGAAGTGATCAAGGCGTTGGCGGCTCTCGTGGCCGAGGACCCCGGCCACCCGCTGGTCAAGGAGACGGCCGCGCGGGCCCTGGCCCAGTTTGACCTGGCGGCGGTTTCCGGTCTCGACCCCAAAGAGCTGGCTGTGACGCTTACCCAGATGGCCATTCAGATCTGCGACAAGGAGCTGCAGCGATACGAGAAGGAAAAGCGACGAGGCACAACCCCCGCCACCGTTGCAGGCAGCGGCTATATGGGCGGCATGATGATGTCCGGAGGCGAAGGTGAAGCGGAGATGGGATACCCCATGGAGTTCGGCGAAGGCATGGAGGAGGGCAGCGAAATGTTCTCTGGGGGCTATGGGCTTTTCGGCACGCAGACGACCCAGAGAAGCTCGATCCAGCGGAGACGAGTCGGGGCGCTGCTGGATGCCGCCTTGACCGGACTGGTCGGTTCAAAACTCCGCGGCCGCCAGCTCAAACCGTCCGACCCGAACAGAAGCCCCACGGGAAAGCCGATCCAGTATGAGGGCGTGGGAGCGGCCGACGCCGCCAGGCCCATCGTCAGGGATGTCGCCGTTCAGATCGACGAGCTGCTGGCTGTTCTTCTGAGCGAAAAATCCGATGACGAGGTCATAGAGCGAATGCAGACGGCGAAATCCAAGCTGGAGAAACTGATCCAGGCTGGAGCTACTCCGGCTGCAGCCCAGACGTCTGGCGGTACATCGACCGGCTGAAGGACGCGCTGCAAGGCTTGGAAGCGGGGCGCCGGTCCGGCTGTCTCCATGTGACTTGCTTCCCGGCGCCGGCGCAGCAAAGCCCCACGGCAGCGATGGCCGGATGCACGGTTTTGCGATTTCATCTTTCATGAGCCCGCACCGTGCTCGCTTGACTCGGACGCCGCCCACGCTGCCGGCCTTCACAACCCGCACGCTTTTGCCCCACGGTCTCGCCTCCGTTCCCTCCAGCCGGCCTGGTTTTTTTGCCTCGGCCTCCGGTCATTGGCATGTCTCCTGAGGGCGGGGCCGGCCGTGAAACAGGCATGCGAGGTCCGGAGGGCTGCCCACCGCTGGCGTTGACGGCGGTGGCAGAAACCGGACAATGGGATCAGGGATCAATGTTCTCCCCGGCGTTGCAAACCGGCAGAGCAGGATGGACAGTCCTGTCCGTCATAGGCGGGACAAGACGCGCAATGGTTTGGGCATCGTCGATGTCACGAAATGTGAGTTTTGCCCTACTAGACGGACTCACCGCTCGAGCCCACGATGGACGGGCAAGAATGCCCAACCTGTGTTTCCCTTCTGCAACGTTGGGGTTTCCACCAATTGGGAGTAGTGAGCCGTGGCCAAGTTTGCGGTCATCCTTGCGGCGGCGGGCAAGAGCAGTCGGTTCAAAGACAAGCACCACAAGAAGCCTTTCGCCATCCTGGCCGGGCGGGCCGTATGGCTCCATTCGGCCGAGCGGTTTATCAACCGGGAGGACGTGATCCAGGTGATCGTGGTTATTGCCCCGGAGGATGGCGAGACGTTCCAGATGAAATTCGCCTCGAACGTGGCGATCCTGGGCATTGAGGTGGTCGAGGGGGGGCGGGAGCGGGCCGATTCCGTGGCGAATGCCTTGGCCAAGGTCAAACCGGAGGCCGACTATGTTTGCGTCCATGACGCAGCACGCCCGTGCCTGGTGAATGAATGGGTGGATACCATTTTCCAAGCGGCCCAGCGGACCGGCGCGGCCATCTTTGCCGTCCCCGTGGCCGGCACGCTGAAGCGCGTCGGCGGGGACCGGAGGATCCAGGAGACCGTGTCCCGGGGCGGATTGTGGGAGGCCCAGACACCCCAGGTGTTTCGCCGCGAGCTTTTGGTGCAGGCCTATGCCAAACGCAAAGGCTTTGCGGCCACCGATGACGCCCAACTGGTCGAACGGATCGGGCATCCGGTGACCGTGGTGCCTGGTTCGAGTATCAACCTGAAGATCACCACCCGGGAAGACCTTCGGCTGGCCGAGCAGGCCCTCAAGGCGCTGCCGAAGCCGAAGCTGGCCGGTCCCATCCATCCCTTCGCCGATGACGATATGTGGCGCTGAGCGATGCGGGATATCTACCAGGAACTCCATTGGCGGGGACTGATCTACCAGAGCACCGATGACGCTGCCCTGCCCGGTTGGCTTGCGGAAAAACCGCGCACGCTCTACGTGGGCTTTGACCCGACGGCCGAGAGCCTGCACGTGGGGCACCTGGTGGCTTTGATGGTCTTGCGCCGCTTCCAGCAAGCCGGACACCGTCCCATCGCCTTGGTGGGCGGGGCCACGGGCATGATCGGTGACCCGAGCGGCCGGAGCGAAGAGAGGAACCTGCTGTCCGTCGAGACGCTGCGGGCCAACGTGGTGGCCATCGAAGGGCAGCTGCGGCGGTTCTTGGACTTCGACTGCGGTCCCCGTTCGGCCCTGCTGGTGAACAACTACGACTGGATGGGCCAGTTCGGTTACCTCGATTTCTTGAGAGACGTGGGCAAGCATTTCCCCATCAACGTCATGCTGGCCAAGGATTCCGTCAAGAGCCGACTGGAGCGGCCGGATGGCGGTATGAGTTACACGGAATTCAGCTACATGCTGCTGCAGGCCTACGATTTCGTCTACCTGTACGACCACTACGGGTGCGAGCTCCAGGTGGGTGGGAGTGACCAGTGGGGCAACATCACCGCCGGCATCGACCTGGCCCGGCGCCTCCGCTCCGTTCAGCTGTTCGGTATGACCTGTCCGCTGTTGACCAAAGCGGACGGCACGAAGATGGGCAAGACGGAAGCCGGGGCGATTTGGCTTTCGCCCACGAGGACCAGCCCTTACCAGTTCTATCAGTATTGGATCAACGTGGCGGACGAGGACGTGGGGGGGTGCCTGAGGTTTTTCACCGATCTGGACGCCGGCCAGGTCACCCGGCTGCTGGATGAGCACCGGGCGGACCCGGGCCAGCGCATCGCCCAGCGCCGCTTGGCCACGGAACTGACCCGGCTGGTTCACGGCGACGAAGGGCTGGCCGCCGCCCAGCGGGCCACGGAGATCTTCTTCGGGGCCGAGATCCGTCACTGGAGGGACGACCAATTGCTGGCCGTCTTCGCCGATGTGCCCAGTAGGGAGCTGCCCCGCGGGCGGCTGGACGACAGCGGGCTTGCTCTGGTCGACGCCCTGTTCGAGGCCGGATTGGCCAAGACCAAGAGCGAAGCCCGCCGCACGATCAGCCAGGGCGGGGCGTATGTGAACAATCGCCGGGTGGATGACGTCGACGCCCGACTGGGGCCCGAGCATTTGGCCAGCCAATCGGTGATGGTTCTGCGCGCAGGCAAGAAGCGCTACGCCCTGCTGCGGTTCGTCCCATGAGCAGCTGCTGAAGGCCGCGCCGGGCGCTGGGCCCCTGCCCGCCCCGTGCGGATGGACCGGCACTCCGGTGACGAAGGCGGGTGGGCGGCACGGCCGCTATACCCCTTCCGCATGGACCGGCGCTGCGGTAGACTTGTCGCTCGAAGACGGATCCGAAACGAAGCTGTTTTTTTCCATGAGGAGACGCACCGGCCATGGCCAAGAAAACGATCGCCGATGTGGACATCAGCGGCAAGCGGGTGTTGATGCGAGTCGATTTCAATGTGCCGCTAGACGAAGAGGGCCGGGTGGCCGACGACCGCCGCATCCGCATGGCCCTGCCGTCGATCCGCTCCGTGGTCGACCGCGGAGGACGGCTCATTCTCATCAGCCACCTGGGTCGGCCCAAAGGCGACCCGGACGACGTGAAGAAATTCAGCCTGAAACCGGCCGCCGACCGACTGGCTGAACTGCTCGGCCGGCCTGTGGCCTTCGCCGCAGACACGGTGGGCGAGGACGCCAAAGCGAAGGTGGCGGCCCTCCAGGACGGCGACGTGCTGGTGCTGGAAAACCTGCGCTTCCATCCGGGCGAAAAGAAAGGCGACGCCGAGTTCGCCATGGCTTTGGCCAGCTTTGCGGACGTCTACTGCAACGACGCCTTCGGTACCTGCCACCGCACCGATGCCTCGATGGTGGCCGTGCCGAAAGCCATGGGCGACAAGCCCAAAGTGGTGGGGTTCCTGGTGGCCAAGGAAATCCAGTACTTGAGCGAGGCCATTTCCCAGCCGCAGCGCCCCTTCGTGGCCATCCTGGGCGGGGCCAAAGTGTCGGACAAGATCCCCGTGATCCGCAAGCTGCTGGCCACCTGCGACAAGGTGCTCATCGGCGGGGCCATGGCCAATA
>DQVB01000423.1 GCA_015661985.1 Planctomycetota bacterium
CGACGGGTGACCGAGCCGTTTTCGCTGAGCACACGCTGCGCCTTAGCCAGGTCGTTGACCTTGATCACGGCCAATCCTGCCTTGGACCCCGATTGGGAGCCCAAAGCGCTATAGGCGTAGTCGATATTCAGGTGGTCGGCCGCCAGCCGTTCGCAGACCTTTCGGAACGCTCCCGGCTGGTTGGGCACCTCCACCAGCAGCACGTCCGCCGTTTCGTAGCGGATGTTGGCCTTTTCCAAAACCTGTGTTGCCGCCGCAAAATCGTCCGGCACGAAGCGCACTTTCCCTCGGTCTCCCGAATCCATGACCACCAGTGCCCGGAAACTCACCTTCCCCTTGTTCAAGGCCGCCAGCATCGCCGCCAAGCGGCCGGGCTTGTTGACCAGCGACACAGACAGTTGCTTGGCCGTTCGCATCTGGGTTCTCCTTTTCCTTAGCGCAAGTAAGAGAACGCGGCAACAACTCTTGGAAAGCAAAACACAGCCCCACCAGCAAGGGGCACGGAGGCACGGCCCAAGACAAGCGTTGCCGTGCCGACAGGAATGCAGGAATGATCGTCAGGGCGCGCAAGGTACGCGAAGCTCCCAAACCATTGCTCCCCCTACACAGATGATACCACCCCCGGCCCGCGAGTCAAACAAGCTCGTGCCGGGCGCGGGAGCCACCCCGATCTGGCCGATCAGTTGACCCACCATGTCGTCTGTGACATTCCTCCTAGGGTCGGGCAATTGGCGAATGACTATGCGCTTGTGGCGGCAACAGTTACCTCCGAAGTGCCTGTCCCCCTTATTCATGGCCTCGTAGACCGGAACGAGCAGACACAGCCCCTGCCGGGAGTTCGGTCGCTCGGCCAACGAGCAAACGGAAGCACAGTGCATGCCACGTCGAATCGCGTTTGCCCTGTTCCGGCAACACTTTGCGCGACCCTGTTCCGGCCTACGGGAATCATCCGGGCTATTGTTCCGTGGCTTCGTGTCCCTCACGGCTGGGCGACCTGGGGCGGGCTGTCCGCCGACTCGGGCACTTCCCGCTGGGCCGTCAACCGCGATGGGGCCTGGGCATCCCGCGGCGGCCGGAGTTGGCGAGGCGGTACGACGACGCCGCAGCTGAGCACGAACTGGAAGGCCTGGTCGATCGTGATGTTCAAATCCAGGGTTTCGCTTTTGCGCACCGTCACAATGAAGCCGGTCATCGGCATGGGCGAGGTACAGATGAGCACGGACAAAACCGGTTCGTTGGCCGCGGCTTCGATATCTGCCATGCTTTCGCCGGTGACCAGTCCCAAGGCCCACATCCCCTTGCGTGGCCATTCCACGGCCACCACGCGTGAAGCCCGGATATCCCGGTCGTTCAACAGGAATTCGCTCACCTGCTTCACCGGCGAATAGACGGTACTGACCAGAGGTACGCGTCGGATGGCCCCTTCAAACATCCCCCAAGCCACGCGGCCGATGCGAGCGGCCATGAACTTGCCGAGCAAGTACAACACGATGACGAACAAGGGCGTGAAGAAAAGGATGACCAGATAGGGGCGCAAGTAGTTCAACTCGACGTAACGCTGGTACACCTCCACGGCCGTCCTGGGCATCTGCTCCGGTCCCAACTGGCCGAAAACGTAGTCGTACACGTGCTCGGGCACATAGGCTTGGCTCTCCGAATCGGATCGCCGCGGATCCTGTTGCCGCCGGTACGTGACCCCGTCGATCACCACCGTGGGCTTGACCGCCATGCCGGGCCTCCGCTGGCTCGGCTCCGGCAAGTAGGTCACCCCGTCGATGACCACCAAGGAACTGGTTGGAGGCGCATCAACCCGGCGGTACCTGGTTCCGTCGATCGTCACTCGCACCTTGCCCTGCAGGTCCGCTGGCAACCCCGAGGCCCGACGGATATCGGCCATCGCCCAGACCAGAACGTTGCGTGTCAAGTGGGTCAGCGGTTCAACGACGTACCGTTCGATGGTGCCGCCGATCCACAAGAAGATGACGATGGTCAGAAGAGGGGGCAGCACAACCCCTAACCCGCGCACTACGGCAACGCGGAACGGGTACAATAGCCCCTTGTCCACTGGCGTCGAATCGGCAACTGGGACGTTCGAATCGTTCATGCCAACATTCAATTCTGCCTCTTCCCGCAGGCCGGGCAAGTGACCGGCACGACGGCCGGTTTCCAGGCTGCGGGCAGTTCAAACACTTCCGTGCCAAACCCGCGAGAATCCAGCGTCGCAAGTCTCACAAATGCTGCGACTGGAGAAGTCAAACTGGCTCCCGCATGCTGAGCCCGGTCCGGCGACCAACCACCGGGGGCCGCTCGGATTTCACGGCGGATCCCGATTCCAAGGCAGCCTCGTAACCCGGCTCATACTGTACGGCTCGGTTCCCTTCCACCTCCTTTGGCGATCACGGCTGCCATCACGGTGGCGGCCCCGGCCAGCTTGAGCACCTTGGCCGCCTCGTGGCAGGTTGCGCCGGTGGTCAACACGTCGTCGACCACCAGCACATGGCTACCCCGTATATCGTAGCCTTTTTGCAAAGCGAAGGCGCCCCGCACGTTGCGGAACCTGTCGTCGGGCCTCAAGGTACGTTGGACGCGCGTGGGGCGGCGCCGTACAAGGACGTCTGTGGCCACCGGCAGGCGGAGGGACCGCCCTAGTTGGCTGGCCAGAACTTCGGGGGAATTGACCCCTCGGACCAGTCGTCGTCGCCAATGCATGGGGATTGGCAGTACCCAGTCGGGCCGGTACTCCCCAATGGCTCCCCCGCGGCGCTGCAAGTACAGCCGGGATACCGCCCGACAGAGGGGTTGACCTGCGGGCCGTTTCATCCGCAAGACGGCCTCTTGGAGCAGCCCGTGGTAGGGTCCCAGGGGAATCACCCCGTCGTAGGCCGGCGGTTTCCGGGGACAGAGTTCGCAGCTGCTTCGGTCTGGCTCCGATGCGGTGAAGACCGCCCCGCAGCGAAGGCAATAACCAAGCTCGGTGGGAGCGAAGGCTCGGCGGCATTGGTCGCACAACAGGATTCGGTCGACCATCCCGTCGATTTCTTCCAGGCAGAATGCGCAGACCGGCGGGAAGCACAGGTCCACTGCGTGGCGCGCCGCGACGGCTGGCCATCGCTTCGTCCAGCGAGCCAGTCGCACCAGCGCGGTATGACCGATCCGATGAGCGGACATGGTTGGCCCCCCGGCCGAACCTGGCGGCAACCGCCGTGTCCCTCATGGTAGCCGATGGCGCGGCCCATGTCGCGGGGCGGTCTTGACCGACCGGTTCGGCGGGGCCTATGCTTCCCCGGCGGCCGCTGGGAAGGTTCCTTGCCGCAAGGGTCTTGAAAATGTCATACAGCAAGCGTCCTCGCTTGGCCCCAACCCAACGACAGGCGGGACGCTTGTCGCTGGGGAACAGGGGCGCATCTTGAGGCGCTGAGTGCTCTACGGGAGGACATACGGCAGCATGTCGCATCCGACAGATTTCAGTCGGCGGGCCCGGTGGAGTGGCGGGGAATCGTTGGTGAGCGTCTTGATGGCCAAGGCCTTAACCCACCCGGAGCTGACTTCATTGGCCGCCGGTTTTGTGGAGAACCAAACGCTGCCGGTGGACGCCACGGCTCGGGCGTTTGAAGCCGTTTGGTCCGTTCCAGAGAGGGCTCGCGAGGCGCTCCAATACGGCACGACGATCGGCTATCCACCCCTGCGGCAGGCCATTGTCGATCGGTTGGTGAGCTGCGATGGGCTCCCGCCGGGCGCTCTGTCGGCCGACCATGTGGTCATCACTCCGGGGAGCAACCAGTTACTCTACTTGGTGGCCTGCGTCCTTTGTGATCCCGGGGATGTCGTGTTGTGTGGGGCACCGAGCTATTTCGTCTATTTGGCCACGCTCCGCGGGTTGGGCATCCGCAGTATCGGGGTGGCGGTGGACCAGCGCGGCATGGTGCCCGAGGCTTTGGAAGAGCAATTGGAACGCCTGGAGCGGCAGGGCCAGTTGGGCCGGGTCAAGGCCATCTATGTGACTTCGTACTTTGACAACCCCACGGGGCTGACGCTCGCGGCCGAGCGGCGGGGGGCGATGGTCGAAACGGCCCGCCGATGGTCAAAGGCTGGCAGGATCTATATCATTGAAGACACGGCGTATCGCGAGCTGCGCTATTGGGGTGATGATGTTCCCAGCCTGCGCAGCTTTGACCCATCGGGCGAGACGGTGATTCAGGCGGGGACGTTCTCCAAGTCCTATTCGCCGGGGATTCGGGTGGGCTGGGGGGTATTGCCGCCGGAGCTGGTCGAACCGGTCCTGACGGCCAAGGGCAACTTGGATTTTGGGTCCCCCCAGCTGAATCAAGTGTTGATGAGCACGGTCTTGGAGTTGGGGCTTTTCGACCGGCACCTGGAGGTCCTGCGGCAGGGTTACCGGGCGAAAGTCGAGGCCACAATGGAGGCGGCTGAGCGGTTCCTGGGGCCCCTGTCGGGCGTCCAGTGCCAACGGCCCAACGGCGGACTGTACGTGTGGCTCCGGCTTCCAGAGGGGGTGGACACGGGGCCGGCGGGGCGGCTGTTTGACCTTGCGGCCGAGCGCGGCGTGTTGTATGTTCCCGGCCAGTTCTGTTATCCGGCTGAGGGGCCGCCGGTGCCGCGCAACCGGATCCGGTTGAGTTTCGGCACGGCGTCGTGCGAGGAGATAGGCCGGGGCATCGAAGCGCTGGCCGGGGCCATCCGTCAGGTGACGGGATGAAGATTATCGACCGCTACCTGCTTCGGCAGTTCGTGCAGACGTTCGTCATCTGCTATGTCAGTCTGGCGGGGCTGTACATCGTCTTCGATGCCTTCACCAACCTCGACGAATTCCTGCGCTGTGCGGAGGTCACCGGCGGGCTGCTGGAGTTGATGGCCAGTTACTACGCCCACCAGTCGCTGGCGTTTTTCGATCTCTCTTCCGGTCTGCTGACACTCATCACGGCGATGTTCACCGTGGCGTGGATCCAGCGTCACAACGAGATGACGGCGTTGATGGCGGCCGGCATATCGCGCCTGCGCGTGGTGGCCCCCGTGGTGTTCGCCGCTGTGGCGGTCACGGGGTTGGCCGCAGCCAACCGCGAGCTGGTGATCCCCCGGCTCCGCCACCAACTGGCTCGCCGCCCCCAGGATCTCTTGGGCGACCGGCCCAAGCCGCTGGATCCCCAATACGATCATAAGACGAACATCCTCATCCGCGGGGAAAACACGTTTGCCGACCGCCGGCGGATCAGCAAGCCGAATTTCCTGTTGCCTCCCGGGCTGGACCAGTACGGCAGCCAACTGGTTGCGGAAAACGCCTACTACCGACCGCCCCAGGAGGGGCGACCTGGAGGGTACCTGTTCGACGGCGTCAAGGAACCGAAGGGATTGGCCGCCGAGCCGTCGCTCAGTTTGGGGGGCCATCCTGTCGTGATCACGCCCCGCGACGCCGACTGGCTGGAAGAAGACCAGTGTTTCGTGGCGAGCGATGTGCGTTTCGAACATTTGACCGAAAGCCGCGCCATGCGGAAGTTTTCCTCCACAGCGCAACTGATCGCCGGATTGACCAACGAAAGCCTCGATTTCGGCCCTGATATCCGCGTGACTATCCACGCGCGCATCGTCCAGCCCGTGCTGGATGTGACCCTTTTGTTCCTGGGCCTACCCCTGGTACTGAGGAGAGAGATCCGCAACGTCTTCTTGGCTATCGGCCTGTGCGCTCTGGTGGTTTCCCTTTTCAGCCTGGTCGTGATCGCGTTCCAGCACTTGGGATCCATCTTGGCCGTCAGCCCGGCCCTGGCGGCTTGGGCCCCGCTTATGATCTTCGTGCCCGTGGCCGTAGCCATGGCTCCGGCCATGTGGCAGTAGGGCCCCGTTCCATTCGCCGCGGCCGCCCTGGCGGAGCTCATTGCCCGGCGACGCATAGGCGGCGGCAGCGAGAAGGATCTGGGGACGGTGCCGGTGACGGCGTATGGTTTGCCAGGCGTGGCGGCCTTCGTCACAGGGGCCCATTTTCCCATCCCCGACATGCTGATACCCGTCTGGAAGCCTTGGTGGAGATGATTCGGGAAGGCGAGCGTCTGGACGAACCCGCTGGGCCGGTGCGGCTGATCCGGAAGGCGGAGGTGAGCGGTGCCTGGTGGTGCCCCTGGTCTTCAAAACCAGTGTGGGGCTCGCAAGATTCCCGGGTGGGTTCGATTCCCATTCACCTCCGCCATGTTTTCTCGCTGTTTGGGGCGACCAACCGACCGGTTCGGCCACACCCCGATCCGCTGTTTCTCGGGGGATTCAGAGGTACGCCTCGATCCACTGGTAGATGTGTCGCTCGGCCTCGGGCGGCACACTGTGGCCCCGCTTGTGGTTGAACAGCCCCATGCGCGCCGGGGCTCCGTAGAGCCGATAGATGGGCAGCACGGCTTGGATGAACGGCCAGCTGCGAACCCCGTCGGCCGAATCACCTCCCACCAGCAGGAAGGCTCGGGGTGGAACCAAGGCCAGAAGCTCATGGTGGTCGTGATCGAAATCCTCACCCGTGATCGCCTCACCCAGGTACCAGGGGGCGCTCCAGTTGGAGAAGCGGGTCCCGATCCCCCCTTCGCTGCTGACGGCCACGGCGATCCGCCGGTCCAACGCGGCCAGATAGAGCACTTCTTTTGCACCCAGCGAATGCCCTACGGCGCCCAGCCGTCGCGGGTCCACACGGGGCAGGGAAGCCAGGATGTCGACAGCCACCATGGCGTCGTAGAGCATCTTGGCCATGCCCTTCGACCGGGGGTGTCGTTGGCGGAGCTCGGCCACCGCGGGACCGGTGGCGATGGGACCTTCGTCGGGCCAGAGGAAATTGCGCGGACAGAGGGCCACCAAGCCGCGTTGGGCCAACTTCAACCCAAAGGCCTTTTCCGGGCGTCCCTCCAATCCCGCCGGCTGGCGGATCGTATGGTTGACCGTCGAGTGGAACACGGCCACCCCGGGGACGCGTCCAGCAGGCTCCGGCGGCCTGAGCAGATAGGCCTCGACCGCCACCCCCGGCTCGACCTGGTATCGCACCTTCTGGCGGACCACCCCCTGGCTGCGATCCTCCTCGATCACTTCCAGCCGCGGCGGCGCCGGCCGCGGTGCCGTGGCCAGCGGCCCGAGGAAATCGAGCCACCACTGCGCGAGCTGCTGACGCCTCTTCTCCCATGCGGCCAAGGTGGTGATCTTGTGGCCTGTGGCATCGACCAGCAGGGGCTTCAGCCGCGGAGCCTGGTCGGGAAGTTCCCCCGGCGGCCGCTGTACCTCCGCCAGCCACGGCACTTCCTGCTCCGCGGCCGGCCGGTCCGCG
>DQVB01000702.1 GCA_015661985.1 Planctomycetota bacterium
CAGCCGAGAGCGAAGGACGGCTTTCGCAGGTGGAACGGGCGACGATCCTGGCCACCTTGCAAGAATGCGGCGGCAACCGGACGCAAGCGGCCAAGCGGTTGGGTATCAGCCGCCGGGCCCTCATCTACAAGCTCCGGGCCCTGGAGGATCACAGCCGCGGTCTGTGAACAGGGCGCCAGGAGCGGCTCTACCGCGCTGGCCGGGATGATTCACGAGCGGCAGAAGCGGCAGAGGCATCTTGTCTGGTCGACAGGCTCGAAGCCCATCCCACGTGCTCGTCAATAATCCGGGCCAGGCGGCCGACGTGCTGGGCGGGGCGACCGGGCGAGCAAGGATCACACGCCCAGGCCCCCTTCGTGGTGGACATCTTGGTACGACGATCGGGAGCCAATGGCTTTTCGCCGCGGTGGGCAAGAGTCGCAAGGCCCCGCCGCCTGGTCCTTTTGGGGAAGCCTTCAAACCCAATAACGACCCGCACAGGGTGTCAAAAAGCCAGGTGCTCTCAGGCCCGGGAGGGCGAGAGCCGCAGACCCCGGAGCTGTGGGCGAGTATACTTGAGGGTGTCGTGGAAACGGATGTCCTGCGGGTGGGTTCAGCAACTGGTCGGTTGACGTTGCCATCGATGGAAAGGGGTCCAGGTCAAATTGGTGTTCGCCGCAGCGGCACACGAGGTCCCACGGGCCGGCTGGTGCACGCCGTGGGCATGGTGGTTGGTCTGGTTGCCGGGGGCCTGGCCGCAACGCACAGCGGCCGGTGTCAATCGATGGTCGACACGATTGCCCAGGTGCAAGCGAAGATGGTCAAGATCTACGGGGCGGGCGGCCTGCGGGGGCTGGAACCGTTTCAAAGCGGTTTTCTGATTTCGCCGGACGGACATGTCCTGACCGTGTTTAGCCACGTGTTGGACACGGACGAGATTGCCGTCGTGTTGGCGGACGGGCGCCGGTTCGTGGCCCAGCTGGTCGGGGCCGACCCGCGTCTGGAGGCAGCCGTGTTGAAGATCGACGGCAGCGGGCTGCCTGCGTTCGAGTTGGACGAAGCGGTCGATGTACCGGCCGGCACGCGGGTATTGGCTTTCAGCAACCTGTTTGGGGTGGCCACGGGGAACGAGCCGGTCAGCGTGCAGCATGGGGTGATTTCCGTGCAAACCCGCCTGGAAGCGCGGCGGGGAGTGTTTGAAACGACGTACCGCGGTCCGGTTTACGTACTGGATGCAGTGACCAACAACCCGGGGGCAGCCGGCGGGGCCGTGGTCACCTACGGCGGTCAGCTGGTGGGCATGCTGGGCAAGGAACTACGCAACGCCCGGAACAACACGTGGTTGAACTACGCCCTTCCGGGCCGGGCCCTGGCCCCGTCGGTGAAAGCCCTGCTGGCTGGCCAGCCGACGGCGCAAGCGGCGCCCGAGGAGCCGGCCAAGCCGCCCCGGTCGCTCACCTTGGACGACCTGGGGCTCCTCCTGGTGCCCAACGTGGTACCCCGCACGCCGCCCTACGTCGACCATGTGCGCCCCGGGTCGCCAGCGGCGCTGGCTGGGCTGGAGCCCGACGATCTGATCGTCCTGCTCAACGACCGCCTGATCCAAACGTGTACCCAACTGTTGGAGGAACTCGAGTTTGTCGACTACGAGGACCCGGTCAGTCTCACGGTGCTCCGCGGTCATCAACTGTTGGAGTTCACGCTACAGAAACGGCGGTGATGGAGCGAGTGACGCTTGAGGGATGCGGGCGGACCAGTGGCTGCTGGGGGGACCGGCAGGCGGCCGTTCCGAGTTGGCTTTGCGGGAGGCGAACGATGCGGCGGTCATCCTTTGGCATGCTCGTGAGTTTCGGACTCATGGCCGGTTGCGGGTGGGGCAGCGGGGCGCTCGGGGCCGAGTCGCTGGAGTGGCTCGAGCAGGAGGCTTTCCGGCGGGCGGTCGAGCGGATTGCTCCGTCGGTGGTGCGGATCGAAACGATCGGCGGCATGGAGCGGGTCGAGGGCCTGCTGTTCGGCACGGGGCCGACGACCGGGCTGGTGGTCGGCGCCGACGGGTACATCGCCTCGGCAGCCTTCAACTTCCTCAACCGGCCCTCGTCCATCCTGGTGCAGCTGCCGGACGGGACGCGGCGGCCGGCCGAACTGGTGGCCACCGACCACAGCCGGATGCTCGTGCTGTTGAAGATCGACCCCCCCGAGCCGCTGGCCGTGCCCGAGTTCACGCCGCCGGACGAGATCCAGGTGGGGGCCTGGGCGATTGCCGTCGGCCGGGCCTTTGAGATCGGCCAGCCGAATGTGGCGGTGGGGATCCTCAGCGCCGTGAACCGGATCTGGGGCAAAGCCCTTCAGACCGATACGGCCGTTTCACCGAACAACTACGGCGGACCGCTGATCGATATCCATGGCCGCGTCCTGGGTCTGTTGGTTCCCCTTTCGCCCCAGGCGGACAACGAGGTGGCCGGCGTGGAGTGGTACGATTCGGGAATCGGCTTTGCCATTCCCGGATTCGAGCTGCAGCGGATCGTGGAAAGGCTCAAAGGGGGCAAGGACCTTCACCCCGGGCTGGCCGGGTTCCATTTCGGCCGAGAGAACATCTATATCGCCCCGCCGGTCGTCGTCGGAGTGCGTCCCAACTCGCCGGCCTACAAGGCAGGCCTCGAGCCGGGCGACCGTATCGTCCGGGTCGACGACCGCTCCGTCGCTCGGGCGGCCGAGGTGAAGGAGGCCGTCAGCCGCCGTTACGCGGGCCAGACGCTCAGCCTGGTGATCGAGCGAGGCGAGCAGCGGCGGGAGTGCCAGATCGAGTTGGCCGCCCGCTTGGAACCGTACGAGCATCCGTTCCTGGGCATACTGCCCGTGCGGAGCCGGCCCAAGCCGGGGCAACCCCAGCAATCTGAAGCCGGCGTGGCGGTGCGCTACGTGTGGCCGGACAGCCCTGCGGCGAAGGCCGGGATGAACGCCGGTGACCGCATCGTGGGGTTAGGCGGTGGGGCGGTCAAGGATGCAGCTTCCCTGCGCGAATCGGTCAACCAGCGTAGCCCGGGCGATCAGGTCGAAGTTCGATTGCGTCGCGGAGATCGACAGCTGCAGGTCGCCGTCACGTTGGGGCGATTGCCCGAGGAGCCCCCGGGCGGACCGCTGCCGCCAGCCTGGCCCGCTGGTGGCGACCGGCAACAGCGTGAAGCGGAACCGGCCGCGGGTGGAGCGACGGACTTCCAGTCGCTGAAGATCCCCGAATTCGAAAACGACGCCTGGCTCTACGCCCCACCGCAGGCCGGTCCTCCGGTTTCTTACGGCTTGGTGGTTTGGCTGCCGCAGCCGGGCCCCGTGGACCGCCGGCAGCTCCTCCAGCAGTGGCGGCTTCATTGCCGGCGCGACCACTTGTTGCTGCTGGTGGTCCAGTCGGCAAGTACCGACCGATGGCTGCCGCGAGAAGCTGAGCTGGTTCGACGACTGCTCGACCAGGTGACCGCAACGCACGCGGTGGACCCGACGCGGGTCGTCCTGGGCGGATGCGGGGCCGGCGGCAGCTTGGCCTTCTTGACTGCCGTGCGCAACCGCGACGTCGTCCGCGCTGTGGTTTTGGTGGACTCACCCATGGCAGGGGTTGCCCCGGAGAACGAACCGCCGTATCGGTTGGCCTTCTACGTGGCCAAGACGAAGAAGACGGCCGTTTTGGATCGCGTGGATGCGGCCGTGGCCCGGCTCCGCCGGATGAAGTATCCCGTGTGTGTGCGTATCCTGGGCCAAGCGCCCCGGGAGCTGAACGTCGAGGAGATGGCTGAATTGGCGCGCTGGATCGACTCACTGGACAGGATCTGACATACGCCGATGCGACGCCGAATGATCGGGATCATCGCCCTGGTACTGTTGGCAGCCGCCGGTGGGCTTTTCTTCTGGCGCGCCGCCGAGCCGTCCGCAGGCGACGATTGGCGATTGGCCCTGTTGGGTGCCACGGTGCGCGTGGGGTTGCTGATGGGCGCCGTCTGGCTGGCCTACCGCGAACTGGAACGGCTGCCTGGATGGATCTGGCCTACGCTGCCCATCCTCTTGGCGATCCTGGCCGTCCGGCCTCGCTATCTGTGGATCGCCGTGCCCATCGTGATCGCCTTGGCCCTACTGCGTCCCCGCCGGCGCGCAAACCGAGGAGGCGCGGCGCAGATCGACGGCAGGGCCGCGGGCACCAACTCGGGCCGCACCGGACCAGGCTGACGGAATGCTGAAGCAACGCTCAGCGAAGCCCTGAGAACTCCACACCCCCTGTCCCCGAATGGCGCTGCGGCCCGTCTGGGGACCGGGCCGCCGAGAGCCACCCCAGCTGGCCACGTTCGCTCCGCGACGGGCTTCACGTTGCATGGATACAACCAGATCTGCCCACAAGGCCGACCCGCACGAGCCCTTTAGGACTTGAACAGACGAACCAGCCCGATTATAATGTATAAGTGGGGCGACGCAGACGGTAAGCTTCCCGGAAACGGAGGCTCGCGCAAGGCTTGCCCCGGATTTTCCATGTCAACCGCAACGTTGCGAAGCGAGGGCGCAGGGTGGGGGCATTTCTGCCCGTCTTCTGCCGAGGCGATCAGCGATCGGGCAATGATGCAGCAAAGCCCCCATTTTGCGAGGTCTGGGGCGGACCGTCTGTTTCGCGTCCGGGCTCGTTCACGGCGGACAGGAATGGCCCGCTCACCATTCCGGGTTTGCAACGTCAGGTTCAACGTACGGGCACACGCTGCAGGAATGCGCCGGGAAAGGGGCTCACCTTGCTTGACGAAATTGGACCGCGCCCAACAGACGCGTTTTCCCGAGTTGTTTTCTTCGTGCCTCGGAGTGAGATCTCTCCGCAGTCTGAGATAATCACTGTTGAAGGCATGTCGGCATCTTGAAACGGGGGATCCGATCGTGGCACAACGAGGAGGAGTTCTGGATCAGTTCTGCTCTCAGCTCAGCTCAGTCCATGTGGGCGAGCCGATCGCACTCGATGGCGTGTCGCTCTTCCCGCTCTGCTGGCCGGAGGCTGAGCCGAGTCCGGTTGACCTTTACGAGGAGGCGTTGGAGCGGGGTGATGTGGAGCTGACGGAGAAGGGCAGTGGCGACGTGCCCGAGATCCAGCTTCACAATCACGGCACACGGCCGATACTCATCCCGGAAGGGGCATTGCTCATCGGTGCGAGACAGAACCGGGTCACCAACGCGACGGTCGTTGTGGCGGCCCGGTCGGTGTTCACCGTACCGGTGAGCTGCGTGGAGCGCGGCCGCTGGTCGTGGCGTTCGAAGCAGTTTGCTCACGGCTGGTACGCCCCGCCCAGCTTGCGCGCGATGAAGAGCCGCCAGGTGCACGAGTCGCTCCACTCGGAGGGCCGACCGCATTCAGACCAGATGCGCGTGTGGGGCGGCGTGGCCAGTTTCCTGGCGGCAAGAAGGGCCATGCATCCGGACGACGACCTGGCCTCGGCTTACCATGCCTATGAAGAGGAGCCGGCAGTCGACGCGGGGGAACTGCTGGAGCGGCTGCCGCCGAACACGGCGGGCCTGGCCGTAGCAGTCGAGGATCGTATCGTCGGCATGGACCTGTTCGATGAGGCGAAGAAGTTCCGCCGCACTTTCAAAGGGCTGATCGCCGGCTACTTGACTGAACTGCTCTGGCGAACCGGCCAAGAGCGGAGGGAACAGGCCGATGAACACGAGCCGCCGCCGGCTCCAGCCAAGGACCTGGCCGAGCGGTTCTTCCAGCGTGTCAAGGCAGCGGCACGCGTTCGCCCCCAGCGGATCGGCATCTCCGAGGAGATCGAGATAGACAGCCGCGAGGTGGTGGGCATGGCCGTACTTTACGAAGGGCGCATCTGTCACCTGGCCGCTTTTGCCGGCTGAGCGGCCGCGCCAGCCGGGGGCGTCCCCGCCGGCAACGCAGGGAAACGATGGGTTGCCCGGAAGCGCAGGGGCCGAACCAGCTCAGTACCGGCGGCGTTCGTCTGGAGAGGTGCGTCGGTCGTGGCAGCCCTGTTGCGACGCCTGATCGCTTCTCGTACCCAGGGTTCTGAAGCGCAAAAACACTTGAAGACTCTCGACCACCTTTCGCACGACAAGCGGGCGGCCCTCCAGCAGCAGCTCCGGCAGTCCGTCCCGACTACGTGAGTCTCAATCGACGAAGCCCGGAATATTCTGCCCCCCGAACGCCGCACCTCGGCCACCGACGTGATCGTCAAGTACGTACGCGAGGGCCGGAACTACGGGCTTTCCTTCGTGGTCGCCACACAGCAGCCGGCGGCCATCGACCCGGGTATCCTGGCCCAGGTCGACACCCTTATCGTCCACAAGCTGACCGTTCAGAGCGATATCGACTACGTGCGCAAGAACATCAAGTCCAATCTGCCCGAGGAGGTCAGGTACGGGAACTCCAGGCTCGACTGCATGGCCCGTCGCCGAGCCGCCGGCACCGGCGGCGCCGAGGGCGGGGCGATCATCGCCGGTTGTCTGGCCCGGGGCGACCGAGG
>DQVB01000120.1 GCA_015661985.1 Planctomycetota bacterium
CGCAGACCATCAACGTCTTTCGTGCGTTCTGCGATAAAGTGGGCGACGTCAAGAGGGGTGTCGGTTCAATCGGGGTAAATGGCGGCTTACTCATCTCAACGGAATCAGCATGCACTTTGTCCCGCGTTTTCAGTAATTCCATCGACTACATCTTCACCGACCCTCCCTACTCGGACAACGTGCAATATGGTGAGTTGAACTTCGTCTGGGAGGCGTGGCTGGGGTTCGATACGCACTGGCACGACGAGGAGATCATCGTCAACCCGGTCCGGGGCAAGACCGAGGCGGACTGGGCCGACATGATGCGCCAGGCCATGAGCGAGTGCTACCGGGTCCTGAAACCGGGCCGCTGGCTTACGCTCTGCTACCACGACACCTCCGAAGGCACCTGGCAGCTTGTCCAGGACATCATGGCCGAAGTCGGCTTCATCATCGACAAGAGCGATACCACGCTCTTCATCGACACCGGCCAGAAGTCGTACAACCAACTGACCGCCGACAAAGCCACGAAGCGGGACCTGGTTCTGAACTTCCGCAAGCCGAAGGCAGGCGACTGGGTGGTCACCCAGCTTTTCATCCCCTTCGATGCGGATACCGAGACCTTCACGGAACTGGGCCAACAGATCATCCGCGACTACTTGACGGCCCATCCCGGCGCGACCAAAGACCGCATCTACGACCACCTGGTCAGCCACATGGTTCGCAAGGGCGAGATGGAGGCCCACGACTTCGATGCCCTGCTGCGAACCGTGGCGGAAGAGGTCGAGGTCAGAAGCCCGGCTTTTCCAAAAAGCCGGGCTTCTCTTCCAAAAAGCCGGGCTTCTGAGAGCAGCCGCTGGTACTTGAAGGAAACGGCCGACGCGATCGACAAGGCCGAGCAACAGAAGGAAGACGCCGCCGCCGGCCGGCTCGAACAGTTCATGCGCGAGTACCTCGAAGACAACCCCGAGGAAGAAGGCGTTCACTACAGCGACCTGTTCGAGCAGTACCTGCCGGTGGCCGACAAGCCCCGCCGCTTGCTGGCCGACTGGCTGCCCGAGTACTTCTTCAAGACCACCTCGGGCACGTGGCGGCCCCCGGCCGATGAAACCGAGCGGCAGCAGAAGGCGGCCCTTCGGGAAAAGGGGACGCTGCGCCGGATCAAACGTTTTGCCAACGCCCTGATCGACGGCGTGCCCGTGCGAGACAAAGACCGGCCCGCCGGCGATGCCGACCTGGCCGACTGGATTCAGCAGTGCCGCCGGGCCGGCCTGTACGAGCAGGGCCGGGCGCTCTACGAAAAGGGGGGCTTGAACCTCGACAGGCTGGACGAGGTGGAACAGATCGAGGTCGAGGACGCCTACCGCATCTGCGTCCGCCGCGGCAGCGACGAGGAGAAAGCGAAGCGGAAAAGGCGCAAAAAGCGGTAAAATGCAGAAGCCCGGCTTTTTCGAAAAGCCGGGCTTCTGGGAGCCGGGCTTCTGGGCACCGCTCTTCGCACAACAGAGGAGTAAACCCATGACGAAAACGATTCGCGGAAAGGTCCGCGGCAAGACCATCGAGCTGGACGAAGACCCCGGGATGGCCGACGGCCAGGCCGTCGAGATGATCGTAAGACCGGCAAAGCCCCGGCAGCCGTGGGGCGAGGGGATCAAACGCTCGGCCGGCGCCTTGGCTGAGTCCTGGAGCGAAGAAGACGACCGTATCCTGGAAGAGATCCAGCAGGATCGGAAACGAGCCAGCCATCGGGAGATTCCCGAATGAGGTTTCTGCTCGATACGAACATCTGTTCGACTCACTTGCGGCGTTCCGGTGTACTCGCCCATCGCTTCACCCAATACGGAGGACGGCTTTACATGCCGCCGATTGTGTTGGGTGAACTGTATGCATGGGCGCACCGCCGCCGCAACCCCGTTCCCCTGTTACGTGCAATCGAACAGGATTTGCTGGCCGACATCGAGGTCGTGGACTACGACCGAGTATGTGCCGAACAGTTTGGACGTGTGAGAGGGACGTTGCTACAACAGGGTGTTTCAGTGAACACCGTTGACCTGATGATCGCTACCGTCGCCTTGACACACGACCTGACGCTGGTCACCCATAACACGAAGGACTATCCACGTAAGAAGCCCGGCTTTTGGGAAAAAGCCGGGCTTCTGGGGGCTTCTGGGTGGCCGTATTCTTGACACCGGACCGACAGAATGATCCAACAGTGGGTGCTCGAGAAGATCGATCATCTCCGCAACGAGCGGCTGATCCTCGTGCGCGACCCCCAGCGCATGATCCGGCCCGGGGCTCAGGCCGTCGATGGCTGGGCCAAGGCCAACGGTTTCACGGCGCTGCTGTGCAGCGGCAACCTCGCCCTCAGGGAGATGTACGAGCAGATCCGGGACGACGCCTCGGCCAAGGTCATCCTGGTGGATCGCAGTCGTGACAAGGCAAGACTGCCGCTCTTCTATCCCGACCTGGCAGCCCAGTGCAGCAGCCGGGCGAGGGTCAGGATTACCCTGAAGGACTTCCTGGTCGAACAGACCGGCGACGGGCGGTGGCCGGGCGCCGTCAACGAGCGAAATCTCAGCCGTCTGATCCTGGCAAACCTGGAAGGGACGCTCAAGGCCCACGCCCAGCTTCGGGATGTCGATCCCTTGCGGTTCACCGACGACGATCTCTACAAGATCGTGGTCGGGGCCACCCTGGGGATCAACCCGTTCCAGAAGATGCGGCCTCGCGACATCCGCCGCCTGTGCATCGAGTTTCACGACAAGCTGGACGAGCTCAACCGCCTGTTTTCGGCCGGCGGTGTGGAACAAGCGGCCAAGGTGCTTCAGACCTTCAAGGACCAGATCGCCCAGGCGCCGAAGCCCTGGTGCTGGATGCTGGAGCACGATCCGCACGCCGTGGTCCGGGCCTTCACGTTGGCCGCCATCCTTCACCAGCACGGCCTGGAGTACCAGACGCTGCTGGCCGGCCTCGATCCGGGATTGGCCCCCTACCAGGGCATCCCCAAGAAGTCCGTCAGCCAGATGCTCTCCGACATGCTCAAGGCCGACCCCGACCGGATGGCTGCCGACGTGGCCGAGGTCGAGGGCTTTCTGCGAGAGGAGCCGCAAAAGCGGCTTGCAGTTGTTCTCTCGGAGCAGTGCAAGATCGAGGACGCCGCCAACGCAAAGAAGGTGTTGTTGGCCGAACGGCTTTCCCCACTCATCCGCGGCATGGCCCTGCTGTCGCTGTTGGCCGACTTGCTCATCGGCCGCAAGATCGCCTTCCATCGAGAGGTATTGGCCGCTCTGGACGACGAGAGAAGCCCGGCTTCCCCAAGAAGCCCGGCTTCTCCAAGAAGCCGGGCTTCTTGGGGAAGCCGGGCTTCTGAGACGGCGCTACCGCTGGCCGCAAGGCGTCCGACCGAACAGTGGACCACATTGCTTTCCGCCTACCGCCGTGCCATCGAGTATTTCGAGATTGCCGAGTGCCTGCACCAACATGCACGAAAACTCAAGGTCGCCAAGACCGAGCAACTCCAGTTCGAGTGGTTCCACGACATCTGGAACAAGGATCGGGTCGATTGCCTCGACTTCTACGGGAGCGAACTCAAGCGGCTGCTGCGGGTCGGTGATCTGTTGCCCATCCGCAAAGCGGACTTCTGGCCCAACTTGACCACCCGCTGGGAGCAGGCGAACAATCACCTGACGTCGGCGATCGATTCAACGCAGACCGACCTCGACCTGGTGAATGCCAGGTTCCAGGACTTGTACCGGGCCCACTACATCGATTGGATCAAGCAGGACGACGCCCCGGCCATCTTCACACATCAATTCCTGGCGAGGGTGCTCAAGACGCACTGGGACCGGCAGTCGGGCAAGAAGGCCATCATCCTGGTCTTCGACGGGCTGCGCACCGATGCGTGGCGGGAGTTGGTCCAGCCGGTCCTGGAAGAGAAGTACGATGTGCTGGATGAGCTGCCGGGCAGCGCCATCCTGCCGACCGAAACCCATCTGAGCCGAAAGGCGATCTCGGCGGGATGCCTGCCGGTCGACTTTTCCAGCACCACCGAACGTGTGCTCTTGGAGGACGCACTCAAGAGGCACCTCGGGCTGGAAATACGATTCAAGGCGGAAAAGGAGGAGGAAGATGTGGAAGCCGGGATCGCTGCAAGGTTCACGTCCGACAAGATGGACATGGTGATCTTCGGGTTCACCGACAAGAACCTCCACAACAACCATCAGGATCTCGCCTTCATCTACACGGCGACGGTACGGGAGATTGTTCGCCAGGATGTGCGAAGCGTGCTTCGAGAAATGCCCGACGATGCGACCGTGTTCGTCGTGTCGGACCACGGTTTCTGCCCGGTGGATACCGAGACGTTCACCGTGCCGCACGGCGTGGTGATGGATGCCAGGGACGTGAAGTACCGTGTGGGGCGGCTCAAGGATCCGCTTTCAGGCGACGCCGCCGCCAAGGCGGTCGTATTCAAGGTCGCAGACCTGGGTATTCCCGAGCAGGTTCCCGGTGGTAGATGGTCGTGCAAGCACGTGGCGTTTCCCAGGCCGGGGCTCACGTTCCGGCGGCACCAGGGAAGACACGATCCCGAGTCCTACACGCACGGGGGCCTGAGCATGGCCGAATGTCTGATCCCCATGGCCGTGCTGGGGCCGAAGGTGGAGTTCCGCCCGGCCTTCGAGCTGGTGGACTTGCGGTTCGAGGGCACGCCGGTCGAAGGCGAATCGCTCGATGTCGAGATCGTCGTCACGGCAAGGGCCGAGCAATCCGTGCAGGACGAGATCCTCTTCCAACTGAGCACAAGCCTGGACGAAATCCAACCTCGCAAAGACGTATTCGTTGGTTCCGAGCAGACCTATCGAATCCGGTGGCGGCCCAAGACCGA
Source organism: Planctomycetota bacterium (assembly GCA_015661985.1). Classification (GTDB taxonomy): domain Bacteria; phylum Planctomycetota; class Planctomycetia; order Pirellulales; family Thermoguttaceae; genus SZUA-1497. The sequence goes on from DQVB01000120.1 coordinate 4,862, forward strand.
AGATGCCACGCCAGAGGAGCAACAGGAAGGCAAGATGGTGCGGCAGGTGACCGTGATCGCCAGCTACCGCTGGCAAGATCGCACCGTTCGCACGAGTCAACACGGTTCGATCGACATCAAGCTTGACACCACCCGCATTCGCCGTCGTCTGGATAGCCGGCTGGACAGCATCATGGGCATGGTTCCCAAGGGCTTGCGTTGAAAGAAGAAGGAAAGAAGAAGGAAAGAAGAAGGAAAGAAGAAGGAAAGAAGAAGCCCGGCTTTTCGGAAAAGCCGGGCTTCTGGAGGAGCCTGCGATGCCACGCCGCACAACCGAACTCGTGGTCGGCGAGTACTACCACATCTACAACCGTGGAGTCAACCGCGAACCGATCTTCTTCGAACGCGACAATTACCTTTTCTTTCTTCGCCGGCTGCGCAAACACTTGTCTCCGGATCATGTTTCGCTTCTGGTGTACTGCCTGATGCCTAACCACTACCACCTGCTGGTCCGGCTGGAGAGCAACGAGTTCTCGGCTCGCATGCAGGCCCTCGGAACGTCGTACACGAAGGCGATCAACAAGCGTCTGGGCCGTGTAGGCCCTCTTTTTCAGTCCCGGTTTCAGGCGAAACACGTGGAATGCGAAGAATACCTTGTGCACTTGTCAC
>DQVB01000589.1 GCA_015661985.1 Planctomycetota bacterium
GCAGATTTTTTCGCGTGCTTCCATAACCCCTGTAGGTGCCTTGAAGCAACACTTTTGGACGATATAATCGCCTCTCAGGGCAGATGCTGGAAAGGTTGCCCAACTTCCGCCACCGTCCTGACTCGGCGCCACGAGCCCATCGCTAACTCCTATGGAAAGCAGATGTCCGACTTTTTTACCACCTGTGAGCGAGCTGTTCGGGCGGCCGGGGAGGTGCTTCTGGAGAAATGGGGACGGGTGACGGCCCGCGAGAAAGGGCGTTTCGATCTGGTGACCGAGGCCGATCTGGCAGCTCAGGAGGTGGTGCGCCGAACAGTCCTGGAGGCTTTCCCCGATCACGCCGTGTTGGGTGAAGAAGATTCCATAGAGAAGCAAAAGACCTGCGCGGATCGCCCCTATCGATGGATCGTCGACCCTCTGGATGGGACCACCAACTTCGTACACGGGGTGCCCCATTTCAGCGTCTCGTTGGCCTTGGAACACGAAGGCGAGCTGCTGGTGGGTGCTGTGTTCAATCCGCTCTCTGGAGAGCTTTTCTCCGCCGTTCGAGGGGATGGAGCGAATCTGAACGGCGAGTCGATTCGCACCAGCGGAGTGGTTTCGTTGGGCGAAGCGCTGGGGGCGGTCGGCTTTCCTCCGGTGGTGACGGACGAATCGCCGGATTTCCGCTTGTTCGTTCGGGCGGTGAAGGAGTGCCAGTCGATTCGGCGCATGGGGTCGGTAGCTCTGAACTTGAGCTACTTGGCTGCCGGGCGCCTGGACGTGGCGTGGTCGTTTTCGGCCAAGACCTGGGATGTGGCGGCGGGGGTGTTGTTGATTTCGGAGGCTGGGGGGGTGGTCACCGCTCCGGATGGCGGCCCGGTGGATTTGGATCGGCCTGGTCTGATCGCCGCGGCCACGGCTGATCTCCACGAGGCGATCCGGCGGCTGGCGGCTGCCGAAGGGCTGACCGGGGAGACCAACCCCACGACGTAATCGGCGGCGGGGTCCGGTGGCCGGGACGGCGGGGCGGAACGGTCCACGTGCTCGACGGCGCCGATAACTCTGTTGGGGTCGGCTCGCTGTTGTTCGGGTACATTGGGCGGCAACTTCAGGGGCCTTGTTGCTGGGGAGTCCCCTGGGCGGGGCCCAGTGGGTTGCCCGTGGCGCAATCGGAAAGGACAGGGCGGCGTAGCGGTTCAAGAAAAAAGGGGACACTTGCCGGTTCAACCTTGGCAGGCTGTCGGGTAGACTAAAGGAAAGGTCATTTCTATAGCGCTCAGTTCTGAGCAGGAGTCCGGATCGAACTGCGCGGGGCTACGGCCGCGCGTTCTCTTGCGGGTTAGGATTTCGGGTCTTGCAGCGAAGAAGGCTTGGTCGGCTGGCAGGGATCGGTTTGTTGTTGTGGCTGACCAGCGGGGGACTGGCAGCCCAGCAAGGCGATCCATCTGCGCCGCCGGCCTCGGAGGAGGGCGGGCAAGGCGAGGCCCAGGCGCCGGCCGGTCCGGTGGTCGAGGTGAAGCCGGACATTTTTCTTTTGCCTGACGAAGAGGGGAACTGGCGGCAGTTGTTGGGCATGCGCTACGAACAGCTGCGGCGGGCATGGGAGATCGCCGAGGGCCGGGAGGATCCGCCACCGCGCTACACGGTGCGGTCGGTGTTGCTGAAGGGACTGGTGCGGAAGGGCCGTGCGGAGTTGACGATCGAGATCGTCGTGCGGCTCCACAGGCCGACGTGGACGAGGGTCCCTTTACGGCTCGGCCAGGCGTTGCTTCGCGGGCCCATCGGTCACCATGGAGAAGCGACGTATCGGTGGCGCTTCGAGGAGGGCGAAGGGTACGTGTTGTGGGTACGGGGGGCAGCCGAATCGGACCAGACGTTCACGCTGGATGCGTTGGTCCCGGTGAGCGAAGCGGCCGGGAGATACCGTTTGGCGCTGTCCGTGCCCTCGGCCGAGGACTGTCGGTTGACGCTGCGGGTACCTTTGGCCGGGGCGACCGGGCGGGTTTCCGAGCGGGGGGAGGTGGTCTCTGCGGCCCCTGCGCCTGACGGGGGAACGCAGTTCGAGCTGCGGGGGTTGGGCGGCAGTTTCGAGGTCCAATGGTGGCGTGTCGATACCGGATCGCAGCCCGCTCAGCCCGTCCTGGAAGCCTCGGGCCTGATCACGGTCACATTGGATCGGCAAACGGTTACCGCCACGGCTCAACTGACCGTGCACAGCCGCTCCGGGCCAGTGGATCGGTTTCAGGTGCGTTTGCCTGAAGGGGCGGAGTGGTGGCCGCAACAGACCACAGGGTACCACGTGGCACCGCAGCCACGCAGCGACGACCAGCCCCAGGTGGTCGAGGTCCGCTTCGACGGCCAGCATGCCGAGCCGGTGACCGTGGAACTGGCTGCCCGCCGGTCCCTGGAGGACGATCAACCAGACGCGTGGTTGGAGTTGGGCGGCTTCGAGGTGTTGGGAGCCGTGCAGCAACAAGGGCACGTGGCGGTGGGCAAGCCGGAGGACCAATACTTGGTTTGGGGGCCGAATCGAGGTGTGCGGCCGGTGCCGGTCAGTCAGCTTCCCGAGGCGCTTCGGGGCGAGCAGGTGGTGGCGGGGTTCGAGTATCGGAGCCAGCCCTGGTCGCTGAGAACCCGGCTGGTCGACCGCCAGACGCGAGTGGAGGTGGAACCGATCTACATGGTGGAGATCGAGAAGGGCGTGGCACGGCTGGAGGCCACGTTCCGCTACGTGATCCACGGCGGTGAAGTCTTGTCGTTCGACTTCGAGGTCGCCGGTTGGCAACTGGATGAAGTGGAGCCGGACAGCTTCCTGCCTACCGAATCCGAAGGGGCGAGCGGGCCGGAGGGCACGCGTCGGGTGACCGTTACGCGATCCGAGCTGGAGTCATCGGTTCGCCAGCTGGAACTGGTTCTCCACGGACATCGGGCGTTGGACCCGGCGGCCGAGTCGCTGCGGTTGGTTTTTCCCCGGCCTGTGCCGAGCCGCACGGACCGAGCTTCGCTCAAGGTGCGCCCGGGCTGGGTGGTGATCGTTTCGGCGGACAACGTCGAGCTGTCGCCGGACGAAGAGGCCACCGTCGGGTTGAGCTTGCGGCCGCTGCCGGCGCCGGTGCCGGTGCCATCCCGTCAGCAGCCCCCGTTGGTCTATCGACTGGAGGATCCCGAGGCCGTTTTCGCGGCCGCGCGGGCGGTGCACCAGCAGGTGTTGGGGGTCGAGGTGGACAGCCGAATCTACCTGATCCCGGACGAAGAGCGGGTGGAGGAGACGCTGGTTTGGCGCGTTGAGTATGAGCCAGCGGATCGTTTGCGTTTGTCGGTCTCCGGCCAGCTGGACTTGGGGAGCTTGGAGCTGTGGCTGGACGACGAGCCGGTGCGGCTCAGCGACCTGACCGCCAACGGGCAACAGGTGGCTGAGGACGGTTCGGTGCTGAAGGAAGTGCGGCTTCCCAAGCCCGGGATGGGAACCTATCGATTGCGGGTCCGGTTCCCACTGTCCGTGACGCTGCAGCAATGGGAACCGGGTTCGGCATTGCCTTGCACGGTGCCGCTGGTGATGCCTCGGGACGGCCAGTTGGTCCGAAACCGTGCCACGCTTATCACTCGCCCAGGCATTCGGCCGGTGCTCCGCGACGCGGCGTGGGAATTGGAGGAAAACGGCTCCCCGGCGCCGGTGGGGCTGGCTTCGTGGACTTTGCGGGCGACGCAGCCGGCCTCGGCCATCCGTGTGGGGTTGGTCTTGGAGGACCGCGCCGCGTTGGGCTTGACGCGGATTTCCCGCGGGTGGGTCCAGACGTGGATCCATCCGGCTGCCTCGCAGGAACAGGCCTACGTCCGCCGGGACCGGGCCGTGTTCCGCTTCGTTACGGACCGGCGCTTGCTGCCGGTCCGACTCCCGCCGGGAACGCGGGCCGCCGAGGTAGCCATCTGGCTGGACAACCAGCCGGTGACGCCGTTACGGGGGCCGGAGGATAGGCTCCATATCGTGTTGGGCGAGCCGGACGGTGCCGAGCACTCCCTGGAATTGCAGTATTCCCTGCCGGTCCAGCGCGCCGGCTCCATGGAGTGGGCCTTCCAGTTGCCGCAAATCGGCGAACAGCCGTGGGTCGAGCGGTGCTACTGGGAGCTCATCCTGCCTGGCAACGAGCACGTGGTTGCCGTGCCGGAATGGCTCACCAGAGAGTATCGCTGGGGCTGGACCGGGTTGTTTTGGGGCCGGATTCCGGTGATGGATCAGGTGCAGTTGGAAGATTGGGCCGGCACGGTGCACCGTGCGCGTCCGGCAGGCAGGACGAGTCGCTATTTGTTCAGCTCACCCGAGGCGATGGGTGTGTGCCGGTTGGTCGCGCTGAGGCGGTCGTGGATCGTGCTGGCTGGATCGGGGATGGCTTTGGTCTTCGGCTTGTTCTTGCTTTACTTGCCCGCCGGTCGCCGCGTGGTCGTTCTGTGGGTGGGGGTGGTCGTTTTCGTGGCGGCCACGCTGCTCTGGCCTGGGCCGGCGCTGCTGTTGGGCCAGGCTTCCGGATTGGGCGTGGTTCTGGCGCTGTTGGCCGCCGTATTGGAGCGGACGCTGGGCCGTCGGCGTCAGACGCGGTGGTGGCCGGAAACGAGCAGTTCGGTCCTGGAGCGGGGCTCGACGCAGATCCTGCAACCCCTTCCCAGCGAGGGCCTTTCGACTCGCACGCTCCCGGCGGCCACTCCGGAATCCAGCGTATGAGACCCTGGCGACTATCTCTGCTGATGGCTTGTTGCGGCGTGACCGCGGGCTTGGCCAGCGGCTTGGCCGCAGGAGGCGAAGTTCCCCGCGCCGAAGCTCCGCCGATCCAATTCCGCTGGATCTACGCCCCGGCGGACCGTATCCAAGATTGGCCGCGGCCGAAGGTGCCTTACGTGCCGGTCACCCGGGAGGAATTGGAGCGGCTCATCGGCGCGGCCGCGGCGGACCGACCCGACGATCCGACGATCCTGGCCACGGCAGTGGTGGACGCCACGTACACGGCCACGCTGAAGGACGATTCGCTCTTGATCGGCACGGCCCGTTTGCAAGTGCTGCATGAGGGTGCGAAGCCTACGCTGCTGCGTCTGGGATCTCCGGGTTTGGCGGCCCGTGATCCCCGCTGGGCCGGCGACCCGCCCCGACAGGCCCTGTTGGGCAGCGCCCCGGACGGCGCTGTCACCGTGGTTGTGCCCCGTTCAGGCCAACTGGAGTTCGACTGGTCGCTGGCCGGCAGCAGTCAGTCGGCCGGCGCGGTGCGATTCGCTTTCGATTTGCCGCCTTCGGCCAGCAATCGGTTGCTGGTCGACCTGCCCGAGACGTTGGCGGTGCGCAGCTCCCGCGGCCTGGTCGTCGGCGAACCGGGGCCGTCCGCGGCTGAATCGCTTCGCCGTTGGCGCGTCGAATTGGGCGGCCATCATCGTTTTGCGTTGGCCGTCGTTCCTGCCGTTCAGCTGGAGCATCCCGAGATGTCGGCGCGGGTGCGGCAGCGCACGGTCTACGACTGCGGCCTGGACGGCATCCACCTGCTGACGGAACTGGAGCTGGACGTTCTGCACGAGCCTCTCCGGGAGCTGGTGGTGTCGCTGAGCCCGGCCACCCAATTGGTCAGCGTCCAGCTTGCCGACCAGGAGCTTCGGTGGGAGGTGTCCACCGCGTCCACCGCCGAGGGGACCCGGGTGGTGGTCAGCTTGCCCGAACCGCTGGCCGGCGTGGGCCGGTTCGTTCGACTGGAAGCTTTCTCGCCGCTGGTGATCGGCCAGCCCGTTCAGCTGCCTCGGCTTCGCCTGGAGGGTGTTTTCTGGCAGGAGGGCCTGATTTCCCTGCGCGTGCCCGGCTCGCTGGTCCTCGAGCAGCTTCGGCCTGCGCGGGCGCGGCCTGTGAAGATCACCACACAGCGTGGGGCGGCGCCGGGCACGGAGATCCAGCTCCAGCAGTTTTCGGCGGATGCGGCCGTGGAGGTGCTTTTCGAGCGTCCAGAGAGCCAGCCCGTGGTCGACTCAGGGATCGTCGTCACCCTGGACGGCGACCAGACGGTGGCCCGGCAAACGGTCGTTTTCCAGGTGGATGATCACGAACGGTTCGTAGTGGCCGGCGAAGTGGCTCCGGGCTGGGAGGTCGATTCGGTCGAGGCCACGTCGGCTGACGCCCGACAGTCGGACGTGCTGGGCGATTGGCGCGTGGCAGCCAGGAACGGGCGCCGGGGGTTGGTGGTCCATTTGGCCAGCTCCTTGGCCCCGGCCCGCCCGGTACGGCTGGTAGTCTGGGCCCGGTTCACCCAACCGGTTCTCGGCCGGGAGCTGAGCGTCAAAGAGTTGGTGCCGATACGGTTCCCCCGCGTGACCGGGCGCCGCCGCCTGATGGCCCTGACGGCGGCCAAGAGCTTTGAAACTCGGCTGGCGGGTCACCAAGGGCTGCAGCTGATGGCCTTCGGTTCTCTGGACGAGCCTGATCGAAAGCTGCTGGCCGAAGCCGAAGGGGCGTTGATCTTCCGCTGGGGTGCGGGTGCCGGCAAGCTGCGCGTCCAGCTCACTCGGCGGGAGCCGAGCTACCGGGCCAAGGTTCTGATCCAGCTGACCGTGGGCCAACGGTCGGTGAGCGAGACGTACCGGATCCATTGCGACCCTGAATCCCTCCCGGTTGGCCATGTGCAGGTCCGGTTCTCGCCGCCCGTCCCAGGCGCACTGCGGTGGACTTTGGAGGGCCAGCCGCAAAGCGAATTGAGGGTCGAGCCGGTGGGGGGCGGCCGGCAGTTGGGAGTGGGTCGGGAAGCGGCCGAGCCGCAGCCGCCGGGGCTGTGGGAAATCCGGCTCCCCGAGCCGACCAGCAAGCCGTTCCAGATCGTGGCCAGCCGGAGCGTCAAACGTCAGGCCCGGCAGGCTCTGACGCTGGTCGATGTACCCGGCGCCAATGCCGTGGAGGGCAGCGTGGAAATCGTCGCTCGATCGACGGTGGCCTTGGGCGTCCAGACCGACCGCTTGGAAGCTGTCTCGACCCCTGGCCGCGATACCCCGACGGCCGGCCCGTGGGTACGTCGCTATCGGTACGATCCGGCCACCGACGTGCGTTTCGCCGATGCGCCGGCGGCCGTGCTGGTCTTCGGCCTGCCCCAATCGGTTCCACAGGCATGGGTGTGGGAGGCGCGCTTGGAGTCGCGGCACCACCCGAATGGCCGGACGGAGGCCTGGGCTCGCTACCGGCTGGAAAACGGCGGTCGCGCCCGGATCCGTTTCACTTGGCCCCGGGAGGCGAGTGTCGAAGCGGTGCACGGGGTTTGGGTGGACGGCGTGCGAGCAGCCTGGCGGGAGGAGGCTGCCCGGCAGTCCGGGCGACTCGTGGTCAGCCTGCCAGCACGCGCAGGCCGCATGAGGCTGACGATCGCCTTTTCGGTAAAGGGGAGGCCATTGGGCATGCTCGGATCGGTGCGGTGCCTGTTACCCGTCCCGGACGTGCCGGTGCTGCGTCGCCAATGGCTGGCTTGCATCCCGCCCGGTTTCGTTTGCCCCGGCGTGGCGATCCCGGAAACGCCACGGCAGCGCCCTCGACTCAGCCTCTGGCAGCGCACCGTCGGCATCCTGGGACGCCCGGCCGATGCGCCGGTTTTTGATCCAGCCGACGTGGACGCCTGGCAACGCCTCATATCGTTGGGGGGACCAACCCGGGCGACGGCCGATGCCCGCCAGCTGCTTTCTCGCGTTGAAGAGGCGGTGGCGGCCCGTGCTCAGACGCAAGGGGACCCAGGCTTGAGTTGGAGGGAGGTGTGGTCCAGTCCACCGATCCGGCAGTGGCTGAGTGGCAAACCCTCAGGTGGAGGGCCGGTGCTGCTGGTGGACCGCTGGGCCCTGGCCGAGCTGGGGCTGGGACCGCAGACGCCGGTGCTGATCGGCCAGTCCGTTGATCGAGCTTCGCAGACTGACCATCTGTTCCGCCGCGCCGGCTTGGCCATTCTGGTGCACCCGTCGGCCCTGGTGCTGACGTCTGTGGTGGAGACGGCCGTGGCGCACAAGGTCCTTTCTTCGAACGGCGACGGCATCAGCTGGCGCGTTCGGCCTGGGCTGTTGGCCGAAGAGATCCAAAGGGCGGCCGAGCGGCGTCGCAGTGACCGGTTCGTGCCGCTGGCCGCATGGTTGGCCAGCCCAATCAATCCCGAGTGGGTCCGTGCCGGCATCGATCTGTCGACCGGGCCCCTCCCGCCCGGCTGGACGGCCCGCTCTTTGCCCCTGGGAGCCCGATCGGGCCCGGTACGGATCACGGTGGTGCGGTCCGAGGTGCTGCGTGGGTCGGCCTGGGCCATGTTCATGATCTCCCTGGCTGTCGGCTGGTTCTGCGGCCGCCGCCGGCCGGCGGTGTTGGCCGGCGCCACCGGTACCGCCGCCATTGCCGGGTTGCTCGTGCCCCAGCCTCTGGTACCGATGGCCTCGGCTGCCTGCTGCGGCTTGCTCGGGGCGATTGCCTTCGCCCTGATGGCCCGCCGTCGACAACCTGGGGGCCCTCGTCTGGGGTACGCTGAGGGGCGCGCCAGGCTGAATCCTTCGGCCGCCGCGCTGGGCGTGTTGGCCTTGGCGGTGGCCCTCGGGCTGCTTCTCGGCTCCGCCCGGGGTGCCGAGCCGGCCGAGCAGAGCGCCGCCGAGGAGGCCGAGGCGAAGATCTTCGATATCTTCGTGCCCGTCGACGCGGAGCGCAAGCCGGCGGGAGACCAAGTCTACGTGCCGCAAGCGCTATTCGAACAACTGTTGCGGCGATCTTCCGAGCAACGCCGAGAGCCGCCCGGATGGCTCATCCTGTCGTCGAAGTACTCGGGCCAACTGGCTCGGGAGCCGATGGACGGCCGGATCGAGCTGAGGGAGTTGACCGTATCGTTTGTGGTGGAGACCTTTTCGCCGGACAGCGATGTGGCGATCCCCTTCGGGGCGACTGAATTGGATTGGCCGCCCGGGCAGGTCTACTTGGACGGCCAGGAAACCCGGGCGGTTTGGGACAACGCCACGGGAGAGATCGAGTTTCCGGTGGCCGAGCCGGGGACGCATCGCGTGGAAATCCGGGTGGAACCACCCCCCTCTGGCCATGGGGGAGATGTTTCCGGGTTTGACCTGCCCATTCCCGCGGTGATCGATTCGCGGCTCGATTTCAAAGTGCCCCCGGGCGTTGTGCTCGAGGTGGCGTCGGCTGTGGGCCGGCCGGAGGTCTCGGCCGACCGCACCCGGTGGACCGCAGTGTTGGGGCCGCAAGAGGTCCTGTCCGTACGCTGGGGAGAGCCCGGCCACTTGGCTCCCGGCGGCCCTCGTGTGGAGGCGGAAGTGCTCCTGTTGATGAAGCTTCAGCCGGCCGTCGTTCTCCAGGCGCGGGTGAAAGTGAAACCGTTGAGCGGGCCGGTCGGGCGCCTCCGGCTGGCCTTGGACCCCCGGTTACGGCCTCAGCCGGTGGGGGATTCGGGCATGACGGTCAGGCGCCTGCCCGACCACGGTGGATCGCTCCAAACCGTGGAATTGGTCCTCGATAAGCCGGTCGTCGACCAGGGTGTCGTGCAACTGACGCTGTTGTGGACGGGCAGCTCCGGCATAGGCAATCTCCGGCCGCCGTTTGTGGACGTCTTGGAGGCACGCGTCACAAGGCGATGGTTGGCCCTGTGGGCTGATCCCACTCTGAGCACGCCGACAATCGTGGGAGAATGCGAAAAGGTGGACCTGGAGCGATTCGCGGACGCCTGGGGGCCGATGGAGCTGCAGGCCCAGTGGGCGGTGAACCTGGAGAGCCCGGAACCACCCTGGCACCTGGTCGTCGAGCCGCGGCGGCTGCGTGTGAGTTCCGCGGAAACGCTGCTGGTGAGCTTCGGGTTGGGGGAGGCCGAGGTGCGATTCGACGCGACGCTGACGGTGCGGTCCGGCCATGCGTTCCAGTATGAGCTGACCGTACCCCGCCAGCTGGAGATCGAGCGGCTGTCGGTGGACGAGGGCGATGTGGATCGCTTGAACCATTGGTCGCGGGACGAGACGGGGACGGTCCACCTCTTCCTGAACCATCCGACGGCCGGCGATCACCGTCTGCTGTTGATGGGTCGAGCACGGATGCCGCTGGGAAAGTCGGTCGCGCTGCCGCAAATCCGGATCGCCGGGGTTGAACTGACGAGGCGGACGATCGGGCTGTTCCGCCAGCCGGCCGTGGACGTGGTTGTTGAGCAACAGGCCGGGCTGACTGAAGCTGAACCCATCCAGACCGATCAGCTGGGCGAGCCATGGCGGCGGGCGATCAAGTGGTTTGCCGCCGACCCACGGGGCGACATCGGCGCCCGGCTCACCGTATTGCCCAATCATCCCAAGGCTCGGGTCGTCCAGCGGACGTCGCTCGACCGAAAGGGCGGGGCGTGGGTTGCCCAGGTCGATTTCGACGTCGTGGTGAAGCAGGGGGTGATCGACCAATTCGTCCTCAATCCCCCTCCGGAATGGGCGGGACCGTACACGATCAGCCCGGGCAGTGCGCTGAGCGTGGCATCAGAAGGACCGGACCGGCGGTTGGTGGTTCGGCCAAATAGCGCTCTGAGCCGCCGGTCGGGGGAATTCCGTTTCAGCGTGACTGGGCCTCTGGCCTTTGAAGCGGGCGAGTCGCCGCACCTGCCTGAGATTGTCCTTCAGGGTTTCGGGATCGAGCGGCACGTGGTTGTCCTGCCTCGGCAAGTGGATGGCAAGCCCGCCCGTTGGGACGTGGAGGGCTTGGAGCTGGACTCGACAGCCAGCCGATCGCCCGATCAGTCGGCCGACACCGCGACGCTGGTTTTCGCAGCCACGCGGGATCGGCCGCAGGCTTCGCTGCGGCGGACGGACGCTCGGCCTATGGTCATGCTGGCCGACTACCACATGGCTTGGCAACCGGACCGCACATGCTACGGAGTGGCCGTCTTTGACCTGGTGCATCCGGGTCGCGAGAAGTGCCGGGTGCGTATGCCCCGCGGCTGGCAGGTACTGTGTGCGGAGCTGAACGGCCGCCCGGCTGCGATTGAGCCGGCGGGGGAGGGGATTTGGGGGGTGTCTTTGCGTCCGGCGAATGGCGCCGGACGGCTGAGCCTGGTGTTCACCGGCCGTCAACCCTTGATCGGTAGTGGAACGGCGTGGACCTTCGACGCCCCATGGATTGAAGATCTCCCAGTGCGCCAGACGGCGTGGACGGTGGTCGGACCGCCGGCTCTGTCGTTCAGGCCGGCTGGCGGTCAGGGGGCGTGCGACGAGTTGGATCAGGCGCTGGCCCGTCTGCGCAGTCTCAAGGGTTTGGCGACTGCGGTTGACAAGACCGATTTCCGATGGCCGCGCCAAACGGCCGCCTGGTACCGCTGGTGGCTGGGGCAGTGGCGGGCCGCCTGGAAAGGGGCCCGGGGATTGATGGCTTTCGGGTCGCCCGAACGGCGCCGCTTGGCCATCCGACAGTTGAACGGGCTGGCGGAGACGGACAAACAGCTGGCCGAGAAACTGGGCCTGGCTGCGGGGGCTGAATCCCAGGTGGCTGTACCGCCCGAACGGTGGGAGTGCCTCCAAGATTGGCTGTCGGGGGCGGGGGGGCCTGACCGGATCGTCCGGGTCCTGAGGACCGACGGTCGGGCTCCGCTGGAAGTCTCTGTCGACCCGGCCGACGCTGGCCAGTGGACCCGACGCATGTTCGCTGCGCTACTTGTGGCCGCGGCCAGCTTGCTGGCGGTGGTGGGGGTGTCCAACGGGCTGTGGCTCCGCGTTCTTCACCGCTGGCCCCACGGGATCGGCGTGGCCGTGGGCCTGGGGTGGTGGCTTTGGCTGCAACCGAGTTGGTTGGGGTTGGCCATGGTCGTGCTCATTCTCATCAGTCTCCTCAGGCCTGCTTGGCGAAGCCCGCGTGGCCACGGTTCGGCCGTGATCACCGTAAGTTACGCAAGGCGTTGAATCTGGGATGAGGCGAAGGCTCTGCCGCCGTTGCTTTTTTCATTTCCCCGGGGACTGCTGACGATAAGAGAGAACGGAAGGCTTCGGCGGCCGGGGAAGCCACGCCCTGCCTTGGGTTGCGGTCCCACTAGTTCGCCTTGGCATACTGGTGGCGTTTTGCTACGGTATCTGGTGTTCCCACCAGCCGCCCTGATGTCTGGTACAGCGAGCATCGGAGGTTGAGCATCGGGGTTCAAAGGCGGGGCAGACCGGCTACGTGGAAGAGCACGGCCGGGATGCCCGCCCCCCCGCTGGACGTCGAGGGTGGTGGCCGACAGCGGCGCCTGAGGTGGTCGAATGCGGCGAGTCCGCCGGCCGCCGGCGCCTGGTGGCGGCTTGCCGGGCAAAGCCGCCCCAGGGGCTGGTAGGGCAGGCGCGGCAAGACGAGCCGTCCCGGGATATCGGGAAAAAACGTGCCTGTGTCGCGGCTTTCAGGGCCGCGAGCGATGGCCGACACGGAAGGAGGCCGGCATGCGTTCTGATCAAAAACAACAAATCCGTGTTCACATCCGCTGGATGATCCGCCGCGACATGCCCGAAGTACTGGCCATTGAAGCGGCCAGCTTCGAATTCCCGTGGCTGGAAGAGGATTTCATCCGCTGCCTCCGCCAACGTAACTGTATCGGCATGGTGGCTGAATACGACGAGCGTGTGGTGGGGTTCATGATTTATGAACTGAACAAGACACGGATCCAAATCCTCAACTTCGCTACCGCCCCGGACCACCGCCGCCGCGGGGTGGGTACCCAGATGATCGCCAAGCTGATCGGCAAGCTCTCGGCCCAACGGCGTACACGGATCACACTGGAGGTGCGGGAAACCAACCTGCCCGCCCAGCTGTTTTTCCGGGCCAACGGGTTCCGTGCCATCCGCGTGCTGCGGAACTTCTATGAGGATACGCCCGAGGACGCCTACCTGATGCAGTACCGCTACAAGTCGGTGGCGTCTCCACTGACCCAGCCGGTCAACCGGATTACCCGTCTGGCTGGTTGATACCCGGCCGGCCGATAAAGGAGGCACATCAACCTGCCGTATTTTTGCCAACAAGCCCGGCTTCTCATTCGGCAACTTGTCGTCGCGCGGCGTCTGACGTGGGACAGGCTTTCAGCCAGTCACCCACAACCCGAAGGACCTCGGAGGCCGGAACGAGCAAACACAGCCTCTGCCGGAACGTCGGTCGCTCGGCCAACGAGCAAACTGAAGCACAGTGTACGCCACGTCGAATCGCCTTTGCGCTGTTCCGGCAACACTTTGCCCGACCTTGTTACGGCCTGCGGGAATAATCCGGGCTAACGAGCGACTCTCGTCCGTTCCCTTACGCCCTCGGCCGCCATCGCCGCCGGCGGCGGCTCATACCGTCCTTTCCTCCCACACCGCCGGGCACCGGCCGAGCGCGGGACGAGGCAGCTGAGAAACGATGCGGCCCCGAAACGGTTCGGCGGCTGGGTGTCCGGGGGAACTCTCCCGGCAATCCCTGAAAAGCCACTCGGTCCTGCCAGCCGCCACCCACGGCTGTGCGCTTTTCCTGACCGGCAAGGTTCCTCAGCCCGGGAGGGCTTTTTCCCGCTGTGAGGGATATGGCGGATATTCCCTCAATGCGGCTTCCTCGGGTTGCCGATGCATGGACAGAAGCCCGGATTGCGAAGTGCCTCGGTCGTGCGTCCGGACACGAGGACACGCACAGAGAGGCGGCCGTCCCGGGCACCGGACCCAGAGGTATCCCGCCAAGGCGGATGGCGGCTACTGACAGCCAGACCGCTTTGCCCCATACCGTTTCGACCAAAGGGAAGATTCCATGATCCGTCGCGCTGTTTTCGTGCTTGCTGTTTTCGGTTTCGTCGTGGCCCTGTTTTGCGTGTGCGAGGCTCAGGCCCAGCAGGCCTTCGGCCGTCAGTGGGGCCGAACCTACAGCACCCAGGATTGGAACCGCTTCTATCACTACCCGTACGTGTACTATCCGCAAAACTTCTGGGGCCCTGACTACTACCGCAGTTCGGCTGACATGTACTACCGCTACCCGCCGGAGATGCGCATCCCGGTCTACAACATGCGGTGGCATAACTACTATCCCCAAGACCGCCGCTACCACTCGGGCCACCATTTCATCCTGGATGTGTTCTGATCGCTCGGCCAGCGACCGCCGCAGCGAACTCCAACATGGGGAAATAAGGGCAGCGCCGCACGAGGCCCCTCCTGCAGTACGCGTCTTCGATCGACCCGACCGGGAGAGCGACGCCCCAGCAGCCAAGGATCTGGTGGTGCTTCGGCCCGTCAATCCGGGTTCGGTGCTCCACTAAGTGATCGGGTGCGCCCTTTTCCGCTACGGCCCTTTTGTCGCGTTCCCGAGGTCTCCTTGCCGGCGCACTTCGGCGAAGCTCTGCTTCGCATCCCCGGGGCCTGTGTCGGTCCTGGGGCGCATACGATCTGTGCCGGGTCACGCAACAAATCCTCGGCGTGGAGCTCCCGCCGCGGGCTGCAAAGGAGAGCTCGCTCAAGGGGCGTGCCCAAGCGGGAGCTTGGCCATCAGGGAGCTCGGGCACCTCCAGGCTCAGCCCCTGAAGCGGCCAGCCAGGGCAGATTATCCAAAACGACTCCTACCGCCGACCCTTTCACTGGATCGGCTCGGACCGCGCCAGGGGTGAATTCACGAACAACAAGGATTTTCGGCCAAATTGTCGAAACCCTGAGGACGCTTGCGGCCGATACAAGAGGAGGTTCATCCCCGGAAAGGAAGCCATAGCATGCGCAGTACCCCCCTACGTGTCTACTACGGGCCTCCTGAGGAGGAGGCCAGCGTTGCGTTGTCCCAGGCCGAACACGGCGAAGCGACGGTCGAGGTGCGTCTGGGTGATGTACTCCCGATCCTGGCCGATGCGGTCGTGTCGCGGCGGGCATGGCTGAGCGACTTCGACGACGACCGGGTGACGATCTCCGCGGACCTGTATGAAGTGATTCTGGCGTATCGACACTACCGGCGGCCTTCGGCCTGAGCAGCAGCCAGCAGATCGTAGGGCCACGGCCGGCCCGAACCGGGGCGCGGGCATGGACGGTTCGGTAAAGCAACCCCCTGATTGAGGGGTAATTCTGAATCCTGGCGGCCCCCAAGCTCATCGAGTGGCCAATCCAGCAGTCGCAGCGTCCCGATCGTTATAGATTTGCCACAAGCTGTCCAGCCGGGTCACCCGGAGAACTTCGGCACAGAAGGGCTGGAGGCTGCACAGGGCAAGTGCTCCGCCGCGGGCTCGAAGCCGCTTCCACAATCGCACGAGAAATTCGATAAAGCTCGATCCGATATAACCAGTACGAGCCATATCGATTATCAAATAGGGGGGCTGGCAAGTGGCGGCCAGCTCCATGGCCAGCTTTTCCAATTGGCCGAGGGTTTCCTGGTCCAGCGAGTCGTAAGCTGGGCCGAGTTCGATGACCGTCAGGCCGTCTTGTTGGACAACGCGAGTCATGGAGTGGGTCTTTATCTGGAGGAGGGCAGCGGGCCCGCTTGCCGGTCCATTTATAATGGGACTGTTGGCCGTTATTGTCCAGGGAGTTGTTCGAGTGGCTACGGAGCGTGTTCGCGGCAAACCGGTCTCTTCAACGCCGCCAGCCCATCGAGGCGGAAACGAGGGGCGTGGTGAGGACGGTGCATCGAGTGCCACGGAGCGGCTGGACCTGGATGTATCGCCGCACATTGCGGACTTGATCGAACAGATCCGGGAGTCGGCCGACAAGCTGGCGCGGGACGGAGCCAGCCGCGGGGACCTGAAGATTCTCAGTCGTGCGCTGAAGGAGTGGCGTTATGCCTTCAAAGTGTTTGCCCCGTACCGGCGGCACCGCAAGGTGACCATGTTTGGCTCGGCGCGGACACCGCCGGAAAGCACAGCCTACCGGCAGGCCGTCGATTTCGGGCGGGCCATGGCCAGTCACGGGTGGCTGGTGGTTACCGGCGCGGCCGGTGGCATCATGGAGGCTGGCCACGTGGGCGCAGGCCGCGAGCGTTCCATGGGGTTGAACATCCTCCTGCCCTTCGAACAAGAGTCCAACCCCGTGATCGCTGGCGACCGCAAGCTGGTGCACATGAAGTACTTCTTCACGCGCAAGTTGATGTTCGTCAAGGAGAGTCACGCCATCTGTTTGCTGCCCGGCGGTTTCGGCACCCTGGATGAAGGCCTGGAGGTGCTCACGTTGCTCCAGACGGGCAAGCGAGACATGGTGCCCGTGGTGTTCCTGGATGAACCCGGGGGCAGCTACTGGTCGGCTTTCCATGGCTTCCTGGTCGAACAGTTGCTCCGCCGCGGCATGATCGACCCGGACGATCTGCGGCTGTACAAGATCACCGATCGAGTGGACGAGGCGGTCGCCGAGATTCTGGGGTTCTTCCGCGTCTACCACAGCATGCGCTACGTGCGCGACAAGCTGGTACTGCGTCTGACCAGATCACTGCCCGATGAAGTGATCGAACAGATCCACATCCGCTTCAGCGATATCCTGACGCGCGGCCGGTTCACCCAGGGAGGCCCTCTGCCTGAGGAACGGGACGAACCGGAGTTGGCGACGCTGCCGCGACTCATCTTCCATTTCAACCGCCGCGATCACGGGCGACTCCGTGCGCTGATCGATTACTTGAACGGCAGCCCGGCCCATTCGCAGTGAGGCGGTCTGCCGGCGCGCCGGTGGGCTACCGATACTCTCATTTGCTCGGGTTCTCAACTCGACTCTTGCCGTTCTTGGTGGTTGCGGACAGGCTGTTCGGCGCAGGTAATTGCGTAGCAAGACCTTGCGGAACTGCGCTGTACAGACGCACATGTTTGTCACAGGTTCCTGTCACACAATAACTTGTGACGAATTGGCAAAAGTCGATCTCAAAGGGCAAGCTGAAAGGGCGAGGACCGCTGTTCGTAGCGACCGATGGAAGCGGCGGTACCTCACGTAGCCTGGCTCTCATCAGCTGGGTACTCACGCAACCTGCAGACGGGAACGGGGCCGGGAAACCTCTCGGCCTTGGAGAATCGAGCTACGAACCTTTGGGCTCTGGAGAGCCGAGCTGCGTTGCGGAGCGGCAAGCTGTGTGCTGGGGCCGGCGGACAGCAGGTTGGCTTGGCATCGGCGCGCCGATAGACTGGATGGGCCCTGGTGGTTGGCATTCCGGTATGTGGCAAGAGGTTCTGGCCTGCAAAGGGAGATGGTCGAAGCGATGCGAGGGCATGAAAACAGTGGCGGGGTGAATTTGGCAGTGCTGGTTGCGTTGGCGGGGCTTTGGCCGGCCGGCGGCGCGGCCGGTGGCCAGGTGGATCCGGCAGAGGTGGCCTCCAAGCTGCTCGACGGGTCGGGCGTTTGTGGCGGTGTGGTGGTCCATGTGGGAAGCGGCGACGGCCGTTTGACCGCTGCGCTGCGGTTCGACGAGCGCTATGTGGTGCACGGTTTGGAGTCGGATGCGGGACAGGTGGCCGAAGCGCGGCGGCACATCGAGTCGCTGGGGCTCTATGGTCCGGTGTCGGTGGAGCGGTTCGACGGGGAGCGGTTACCGTACGCCGAGGATCTTGTCAACATGGTCGTGGTCCAAGACAGGGGGCGTGTGTCCCTGGAAGAGGTGATGCGGGTCTTGGCCCCGGGCGGTGTGGCGTGGATCGAGCGGGAGGGGCGATGGGAAAAGGTGGACAAGCCGTGGCCGGGTGAGATCGATCAGTGGGGGCACTTCCTGCATGATGCGACCAACAACGCCGTGGCCCGCGATACCATGGTCGGGCCGCCTCGTCGGCTCCAATGGCAAGCGCCGCCGTTGTGGTTGCGCAGCCACGAGACGCCTTCGGGGGTTCAGTCGGCGGTGACTTCAGCTGGACGGTTGTTCTACATTTTTGACGAGGGCCTGATCGGGATTACCGACGAGCGTTTGCCGGACCGCTGGTCGCTGGTCTGTCGCGATGCGATGAACGGCAAACTGCTGTGGAAGCGGCCGCTGGAGGCATGGGGTTGGCGCCAGTGGAGTCGGGAACGGTTCGAGGGGAAGGATTGGACGCTGTTGCGCGGCGCGCGCACCGCTGTGCCGGCCGAGAACCAACGGCGATTGGTGGCCCACGGCGATCGGCTCTACGCCACGTTGGCCTACCGCGGCCCGCTCTGCATCCTGGATGCGGCTACGGGACGCACGCTGGCCACCGTGGAGGCCACGCGGGGAACGAGCGAGATCGTGGTGAGCCGAGGGATCGCCGTGGTTTGTGTGCGATCGGGGCCGACCGGGGCGGCCAAGCGGCGAGGGGCGGGGGGGAAGCCAGCCGTGGCTCTGGTGGCCGTGGACGGACAGAGCGGCCAGGTGCTTTGGCGCCGAGCGTGCGCGCCCATCCCGCCGTTGGCCTTGGCGGTCGATCACGGACGCGTCATCTGTGTGGCCGGCGATGAACTCTCGGCTTTCCGCCTCGACGACGGGGAACCCTTGTGGCAGGCCCGGCTGCGGCGCAAGGCGGTGCGCACGCTGGTGGCTGTGGACGAAGTGGTCCTGCTGCTTTCGGGCAATCACGTGGCCGCTCATGACGCAAGCGACGGCCAGCTCTTGTGGGAGCAGACGGGGCCGCCGGTCAGCGGCGCCGAGGCGGCCGACTTGTTCGTCATCGACGGGCTGGTGTGGCGCGGGATGGCCTGTGTGGACGACCAGGGACGGCCGGTGCGGAAAAGCCCGCATGCGCTGGTGATCGGCTGGGACCTGCACAGCGGCGAGCCGAAACGCCGCATTCTGGTCAAGAACCTGCGGAGCCCCGAGCATCACCATCGCTGCTACCGCAACAAGGCGACGGTGCGTTACCTGATCAGCTCCTACGAGGGGGCCGAGTTCCTCGACTTCCAGGACGACAACCACGGCCAGAACAATTGGGTCCGCGGCGCCTGTGGCTACGGGATGATACCGGCCAACGGGATGCTCTACGTTCCGCCGGACCAGTGCTTCTGCCAGCCTGGGGCCAAGCTGTTGGGACTGACGGCTTTGAAGGCCCGGGCTGATGGAGCGTGGGAGCCGGTGCCGGACGAGAAGCGGTTGCACAAAGGCCCAGCCTATGCGCAGGTGGCCGACGCCACGGAGGGCCGAGAGGGGAGAGCCGAAAGCCAAAGAGTCGAGGGACGCCCGGGAGGCGAAGACCGCAGGTCCGCAGCGCACGCTTCCTCGTCCAGCTCTCCACCCTCACCCCTCGATCCTCAACCGTCCACCGATTGGCCCACCTACCGGCATGACCCCGCCCGGCACGGCGCCACACCGGCTGTTGTGCCGGCTGAGGTGCGCCCGGCATGGCGCACCGAACTCGGCGGACGGCTCACCGCGCCGGTGGCCGCCCGCGGCACAGCCTATGTGGCCTCCATCGACGCCCATACCCTGTACGCTTTGGATATGGCTACGGGCCGGAAACGATGGCAGTTCACGGCGGGGGGGCGCATCGATTCGCCTCCGACGATCCACCGAGGGCTGGTGCTGTTCGGCGCCGCCGACGGGCGTGTCTATTGCCTGCGTGCGTCCGACGGCCAATTGGTCTGGCAATTCCTGGCCGCCCCCTGCGACCGCCGCATCGGCTGCATGGATCAATTGGAATCGGTCTGGCCGGTCCATGGCAGCGTGTTGGTCGACCAGGGCGTGGCCTATGTGGCCGCAGGGCGTTCAACGTACCTGGACGGCGGCATTCGCCTGTACGGGTTGGACCCCCGGACCGGAAAGATCCTCCATCGAGGTCTATTGGAAGGCCCTCATCGCGGCCTGGACGGCCCGCGCGATTTGGCCTTCTTCCTCCCCGGGGCCAATTCGGACGTGCTGGTCAGCGAAGGCGGGTTCATCTACATGCGCCAGAAGAAACTGACCCGCCGGCTGGAAGAGGTGCCCGTGGAAGTGCTTTCCAGCAAGGGGGCGCAGGACGTGGGGCTGCACGTCTTTTCCACCTCCAGCCTGCTCGATGGTTCCTGGTACAACCGCACCTTCTGGATGTACTCGAAGCGGTGGCCCGGCTTCCAGCTGGCCAACCAGGCGCCGAAGACGGGTCAGCTGTTGGTGGTTGACGGCCAGAAGACCTATGCCCTCCGAGTCTTCTATCGCCGCAACGTGCACAGCCCGATGTTCTTCCCGGCCCGTGAGGGTTACCTGCTGTTCGCCGACTGGAACACGACCGAGCCGCAGATCGTGGGCGAACCCGGCTCGCGGCCGCCCGTGCGATGGCTCCCCCAATCCGACTATTCCCGCGGCCGGGGCAACCAAATCCGCAAGCTGGAAAGCGAGGCCTTCGGGCTGGACAAGATGATCGGCTACACGCGCGCCGAACCGCCCGTCTGGATGCGTTGGCTCCCCGTGCGCGTGCGGGCCATGGTCAAAACAGCCGAGGTGCTGTTCGTGGCCGGCCCGCCCGATGTACTGGATCCTCAGGATCCGTACGCGGCCTTCGAAGGCCGCCGCGGCGCCCGCCTGGTGGCCTTGACGGCCGCCGACGGCCAGGTGCTGGCCGACCTTGCGCTGGATCTGCCCCCCGTGTTCGACGGCATGATCGCCGCCGACGGCCGGATCCTGATCTCCCTGCTGGACGGCAGCCTCCTTTGCCTCGCCGCTCCGTGAAACGGGGCCCCGACTCTGCACAAGCCGCAAGGCAATTCCTCCTGGGACGCTGGCCATTTCGGACGGCAAAGCGGCAGGATCGGCCCATGGGCTTTTGACTTCTGGCCGCCGCCCCGAATAATTCGCTCAGACACGTACGCTGCGCGTTTGGCAACGACAAGCGTCCCGCTTGGCGTTGCGGGCAAGCGGGGACGCTTGCCCCACGTTCGCGTTTTACGACTGGCACATGTGCGCGCCGCGCCCACGCACATCTTTTGGGGTTGTGGGCGTCGGGCTGGACGCCTGCCCTACGTCAGGAGGAGAGAACAATGGCCGAGCAAACTGTCCAGCAGCTCGCTTCCAAGAGATGCGTACCCTGCGAAGGAGATGTTCCCAGGTACAGCCGCCAGGAGGCCGAAGAGCAGCTCCAACACCTCCACGGGTGGCAGCTGAGCCACGACGGCCTGCGCATCGGTAAGGGCTGGGAGACGAAGGACTTCATGGCCGCCGTGGAGTTCATCGGTCGAGTGGCGGAGCTGGCCGAGGCCGAGGGCCATCATCCCGACCTGCACCTGGAGCGGTACCGCCACCTGAGGGTGGAAATCTGGACCCACGCCGTCGGCGGGCTTTCGGAGAACGATTTCATCCTGGCGGCCAAGATCGACCAGCTGCCCATCCGGCTGCGCGGCCAACCGCGCAGCCGCTCCTGAGCGCTGTCAGGCGAGGCGCCGGCAGCCAGCAAGTCCGGAACATTCGGGGCAACGTCAGGGCAGCACTGGCTGTCGTCAAGAATACGCGCCGTACGCACCCCCGGCTGCATGGTCTCCTCTTTTCCTCGGCGACTCGGCGCTGGTCCCCCTCTTTGCGCCATGGAACAGCGCTCGCGGTTGTTCCGGCTGCACCACGGCCGACGGTTCTTCCGGATCCTCGACCCCTATACGCACGGAACGCCTACGGCGATGGGCAGAAGACTCCCCAGTGGGAGCCGCCAGCAGAAAGGCAACCTATGTTCTTTTCGGGTCTTTCCCGGCAGCGCCCGTCCGGGCGCGGCCAACTGGAATCGTACGGATGACGCAGGGACAAGGAGATGGAAAACATAGGTGTGCCGTTGAAGCGTTCGACCCCGGTGTTGATCGAATGGCGCAATCACTACAGCGTTGGAAACGCCGAGCTGGACCAGCATCACAAGGTCATTCTCTCCATTATCAACGAGATCCTTGTCATGCTTGAGAAGGGCGCCGACTCTTCGGCGCTGGAGAGCATCCTCGCGCACCTGGCGGACTATGCCAACTGGCATTTTCGGCGTGAGGAGGAATTGATGGAGCAGCGGCAGTGTCCTGGTCTGGACACCCACAAAAGGGCTCACGCCCACTTTGTCAAGGACCTGGAAGCATTCCGTTTTCAGAACTTGACTCCCAAGGGGCTGAAGCCGAACGACTTGCTCCGTTACCTCAAGCGTTGGTGGCTGGACCACATCTGCAAAGTGGACCGGAAATACAGGTCCTGCGTCGGCGAGGCCTCGCCCGCGGGAAACTTCGAGCGCTAAGGGCTAGCCTACAGCGTCGTGTGGACGGACTACGGCACAGCGGCCGGCGCGCCACCGGTTTCCGGTTGGCGGGTGCCGCCGAGTCGACGACTCAGCAACCAGGGCTTTGGCAGATCCTTCAAGGCGTCAATCTTCGCTTCGTGCTACACTGTCGCCCAGGACTCACTCTGGTTGGGGCCGCGGCCCAGGTTGGCGACGTCCTGGCGGCGCGATCGGTCCGGGCTCCGGTGCCCCTTCCACGACCGCTTCGAAACCCAACGCCTGGATCATCCGGTAATCTTCTTCCGGCGGCTGGCCTTTGGTCGTCAGGTAATCACCCACGAAGAGCGAATTGGCGGCGTAGAGCCCCAGCGGCTGAAGAGGACCCAAATGGAGTTCCCGACCCGCGGCGATCCGCAGTTCGCTGCGCGGGTTGGTCAGGCGGAACATGGCCAGCACTCTCAGGCAGTAGCGCGGATCGAGCCGGCCTTGCTCTTCCAGGGGCGTGCCGGGGATGGGGATCAGGAAGTTGACCGGCAGCGCTTCGACCTGGAAGCGGCCCAACTCCAAGGCCAGATCGACCACGTCGCTGTCTTCCTCACCCATGCCCACGATGCCGCCCGAGCAGATCTCCAGCCCGGCCGCACGCACCGCCTCCAAAGTCCGCACTCGGTCTTCGTACGTGTGGGTGGTACAGATGCGGGGATAGAACCGGGCGCTGGTATTCAGGTTATGGTTGACTCGATCCACCCCACAAGCCTTCAGGCGATCGGCCTGTGGGCGATCGAGCAGCCCTACGCTGGCACACACCCGCAGCCGGTAGTCGCGTTTGATCTGCGGCACCAGCTCGGTGAGCCATTCGATGTCCCGCGGCTGCGGCGCGCGTCCGGAGATGACGATGCAATACGTACGGGCACGCCGTTGGGCGGCCAGTTTTGCCCCCTCGATCACCTGGTGCGGATCGACCAGGTTGTAGCGTGCCACAGGGGCCGTGGAACGTCGACCCTGGGAACAATAGCCGCAATCCTCGCCGCAGAGGCCGCTCTTGGCGTTGATCAGCAGATTCAGGTGCACCCGGTTGCCGAAAAAATGCCGCCGCACTCGATAGGCAGCCGAAAGCACATCCAACAGCTGGGCGTCGTCCGAGCGGAGCACGGCCAGGGCCTGTTGCCGAGAGAGCCGTCCCCCGGCCACGACTCGATCGGCCATCTCGTGCCAAACAGCCGGACGCTCGCTTCCGGCCGTTGTGCTTTGCTCAACTCTGCTCATAGGCATTCTCCGCAGGACAACAGAGGTCATTGACGGCCTGTTGTCCTTTTCCATCCAAGCGTCGGACGAACACTCGACCCGGATGGCCCCCTGCGCCGAGTGGTTGCGGTTCGCCGATGTGTCGGCTATTCTGGGCATGTGGGGCATCCCCACCACGGCATCAACGCGCCGCGGCGGCTATTGTATCTTGCCGGCAAGCGTGGCGTCAGAGGGCCGGGACCAGGCCAAGGACGTGTCAACGAGCAAGCCGTGCAGTTTCCCCAGTCGGATGGGCCTTCCAGCCGGCCAAAGAACTGACGGACAGGAATACCCATCCTGCAAGGTGCACATGTTGTTTCTCGACGGCTCCTGACGCTGCCGCATCGCGGCTGATTCCCGCTTTTTCCCACGGGCCGGCCGGCCATCGCTGGAACGATGAACGAAGTGCTCTCCATCACCGAGGCTGCCGAGAAGCTCGAGGCGGGCGAGTTGTCGCCCACCGAACTGTTGGACAGCTGTCTTGAGCGAATCCGGCAGTACGACGAACGCGTTCGGGCCTGGGTTGTGGTGGATGAGGAGGCTGCGCAGAAGGCGGCGCGGCAAGCGGAGGAGGAGATTGCCCGGGGCCGGTACCGGGGACCTCTGCACGGGATTCCCTTGGGCATCAAAGACATCATCGACGTGGCGGGACTGCCCACCGAGGCCGGTTCCCCGCTGCGTCGGGGCCACGTGGCCGAACGGGACGCCCCGTTGGTGGCCGCGCTGCGCCGAGCGGGGGCGGTGATCTTGGGCAAGACCGTGACGGTCGAATTCGCCTGTTTCGACCCTTCGCCGACCAGGAATCCCTGGGACCCCTCGCTGGGGCATTCGCCGGGCGGCTCCAGCAGCGGTTCGGCGGCGGCGGTGGCCATGGGGATGTGTCTGGGGGCGATCGGCACTCAGACCGGCGGATCACTGGTCCGACCAGCGTCCTATTGCGGCGTGGCCGCGTGCAAGCCGACGTACGGACGGGTGGACACCGAGGGCGTCATCCCGGTCAGCTGGCACCTGGATCACGCTGGCCCCATGGCGCGGCGGGTAGGGGACTTGGCCGCATTGCTGGAGGTCTTGCCCCCGGGGAAAGATTTTTCCCCCCCGCTCCCGGCCCAGATTCCGGAGAAGCGCTTCGGGCCCTCGCACCCTCCGCGGCTGGCGCTGGTCGAGGAGCTGTTTGCCGAGGGAACGGACGAAGCGGTCCGGGATGCCACCCAAGCGGGCCTGGCCCGATTGCTGGCCGGTGGCGCCACGGTCGAGCCGGTGCGGTTACCCGAGGGATTCGACCGGATCAACGAACTCCATTCGCAGATCATGGCTGTCGACGCGGCCGAGTACCATCGAGACCAGTTTGCCGCGCACCGAGACCAGTACGGCCCGTTGATCACCCAGCTGCTCGATCAGGGCCTGGGCACCCGTGCCGTGGACTATGCCGCGGCGCTGGCCCACCAGCGCCGGTTCCGTTGCCGCATCGACCAGTGGTTCGGCCCCTTCGACGCCATGCTCATGCCGGCCACCGACACTACGGCCCCCGCCACTTTGGACACGACCGGGCCGAAGCACTTCCAGGCCCCGTGGAGTTATCTGGGCGTGCCTGTGGTCTCCCTCCCCTGTGCCATTGCCTACGACGGCATGCCCGCCGCCGTGCAATTGGTCCAGCGCTATCACCACGACAAACTGCTCCTGGACGTGGCCCGGTGGTGCGAGACTCAGTTTGCCTTCGACCGCCGGCCGCCGCTGCTGCTGGAATGACCCCCGCCCCTGCCCGTTGTCGGCGGAGCGCCTTGGAGTGGGACCCTGATCCGATGCACTTCGTCCATGGTGGCCTTCAAGCCATCGCAGCTGGCCGAGTAGCGCACCAGAACCCGGTGGTCGCCCGGCGCCAAGCCCAAGCGGCTGTGGGGGATGAAGTGGTAGAGGATCTGCGCTTGGCCTGCCGCGACCGTGAGGCTGCGGCAGCTTTGCGCGAGCCGCCGCGGCACGCCGTCCGTTACCAGGCTGGACGGCGGTTGGTACAACGAGAGCCGCCCGGTCACCGTTCGCCCGTCCAGCCCCACCGCTTCGACGTAGGCCCAGACGGCAAGCCCTCGCGGCCGATCGACCGCGGCCGACGGCTCGGCCTCAGCTTGCGCTGTCGTGTCGGGGAAAACGTCGATGGCCAACAGACGCACCGCCCGCTGGGTCTGGACCTTCGACGGCAGCACGAATTCAACCTCGCAGACACTGCACAGCCCTTCGCACGATGCCTGGAAGGAAGCGATCAGCCGGTGGTCACGCGGACCGGGCAGATCCAGCAGTTGCTCGTACGGAAAGGATGCTCGCAGCGCGGGCCAACCCATGCGATTGGCCCAGATGGGTGCATGGGTGGCCATCCAGAACCGGCCCTCGTCGTCAGCGTATCCGCTGGGGGCGGACTTCAGGACTCGCACGGGTTGCCCCTCCTTGGTGCGCAGCCGGACCTCGATGCGCAACGACTTCCATTGCAGTCCCAGTGTCTCGACCTTGGCCAGCAAGGACATACCGGTGCGGGGATCCTCCTCGGTGCCCTTTTGGCTGTCCACCCGGTGGACCTGGACGCGTCCCATGGCCGCCGACAGCACCGGGGGCGGCTGGGACTCCTCGGCGCCGAGAACCACAGATCCGAGGGCGCCCACCGCCACGACAGCGGCCGCCGCCAGGCACCAGAGCTGCAGGAAAGGGAAACGCGCCGGCCAGCCGCAACCGATCGGGGCGCAGCTGTGCCAGCTGGTCCAACCTGAGAGGCCCGACGGCCCGCTGGCGGGGCCCTTCATGGCGGCGATCAGCACTGGTGGCTCCACGTCGACCTTTCTCGTTCAGCTCGGTGTATCCAGATACGGGTCCTGGCCCATCTGGATTTGCATCTTCTTACGCTCTTTCTCGAAGTACATCAGTGCCCGGCGCTGGCGGAAGTGGCGTCGCTCCACTTTCTTCTGGGCGCGGCGGAACAGGCGGACCATGTGGTCAAAGGGGCCATTCCCGTTACGGCCCATCTCGGCGTATCTGGCCGCCCTCTTGGGGCCCAAGCCGGTCAAGAGCAGTTCGTCCTCCAACGAAAGGAACTGGCGGTACGAACCCGGATCGCCCTGGCGTCCGCAGCGTCCGGCCAACTGGCGGTCGATCCTGGCTGCGTCATGCATTTCCGTACAGATCACGTGCAATCCGCCCAGTTCGACGACGCCTTCACCCAGCTTAATGTCAGTGCCGCGGCCAGCCATATTGGTCGACACGGTCACCTTGCCTCTCTGGCCCGCCTGGGCCACGATCTCCGCCTCCCGTTCGATGTGGCGCGCATTGAGCACCTGGTGCTCGATGCCTCGCTCCCGCAACATTCCAGACAGCCGTTCCGACTTATCGATCGAGCGGGTTCCGACCAGCACCGGCCGGCCTTGCCGATGCATCCGGCAAATCTCTTCCACCACCGCTTCCCACTTCTCCTGTTCGCGGCCGAAGATCCGATCCGGAAGGCGAGTGCGGATTTCAGGCCGGTTGGTCGGAATGGCCACCACATGGCACTTGTAGATCTTGCGCAACTCGCGGGCTGAGGCCACGGCCGTGCCCGTCATGCCGGCCAGCTTTTCGTAGCGCAGAAAGTAGTCCTGGATCGTGATCCGGGCCGCTTGGCCCGTGTCCACCGTCACCTCCACCCCTTCCTTGGCCTCCACGGCCTGGTGGATCCCGTCGCGCCACTTGCGCCCTTCGGCGATCCGGCCCGTGAACTCGTCCACGATGACCACTTCCCCGTCGCGGACCACGTATTGGCGGTCCAGGAAGAATTCGCGAGCCACCTTGATGGCCCGCTCCACGTGCTGATAGATGTGGAACATGCCCACCGTGTCCAGGGCTTCGGGCTTGGGCAACATGCGCACCTTGCGGCGGCCGCTCCGAGTGAGTTCCACCGTCTTCTTCTCGTGGTCGTACTCGTAGTCCTCGTCCTCGATGAACTGGTCAGCCACCTGGGCGCTCCACCTGTAACACTCCACCTCCAGCTTCTGCCTTTCGGTGGGCACGGCGCTGATGATCAGCGGCGTGCGCGCCTCGTCGATCAAGGTGCAGTCGGCCTCGTCGACCAGGGCGAAAAACGCTTGCCGCTGCACCGGCTTGTCACCCCCGGCGTGTTGGACATGCCCCAGCATGCCGCCCAGCAGATCCGTCTGCCCTTCCCGGATTCGCCTCAAGAGGAGGCGGTCCCGGAGAAAGTCAAACCCGAACTCCTTGGCCGTCCCGTAAGTGATGTCGCAGGCGTATTGCTTGCGCCGTTCGGCCTGGGGCATCTGCGTCTGAATCACCCCCACGGTCAGCCCCAGCAGGCGATAGATGGGCCCCATCCATTCGGCGTCGCGGCGGGCCAGGTAGTCGTTGACCGTGGCCAAGTGACAGCCGCGGCCCAAGAGCGCGTGGAGGTACAACGGCAACGTGGCGGCCAGCGTCTTGCCCTCGCCCGTCTGCATCTCCACGATCGAGCGGTAGAACATGGCGATCCCACCCAAGATCTGGACGTCGAAGTGCCGCATGTTGATCGTCCGCCGCCCCGCCTCCCGCACCAGGGCGTAGGCCTC
Source organism: Planctomycetota bacterium (assembly GCA_015661985.1). Lineage (GTDB taxonomy): Bacteria > Planctomycetota > Planctomycetia > Pirellulales > Thermoguttaceae > SZUA-1497. The sequence continues at coordinate 27,848 of DQVB01000589.1, forward strand.
GGGGAGCACCCGACCCAGCGGCTCGCCGCTTCGCGCCCGGTAGCGAAGCGCCAGACTCCGCTTGCGGATCTGGTAGTCAGACAGCTTCTGGATCTCCGGCTCCATGGCCGAGATCTTGGGCACCAATTGGGCCCACCGGGCCACTTTGCCCCCCGGCGTCAGGCCCAGCATGGCCACCATCCGGGCGGTGGCCCCGTTGGGAAGTCGACTCGCCTTTCCGCCTTTGCGCTGCCCAGCCATGCCGCTGGAACCCCCAAAGAATGCAACCCTACAACGCCACTCCTACCCGCAAGGGAAGGAAGATAATCCCACTCTGAAACCGTCCCGCCCGTACCCCAAGACGGTCCGCTGGGGACCCTAACTCCCAAGTATACGGCGCCGAGCAGAACCCCGAGAGGCCCCGCGGGGGCATACTGGGGTGAGGAAAAAGTCGTAGGGCAAGCGTCCTCGCTTGCCCGAAACACGAGGGTGTGGCCCGGCCCAAAAGTTCTGCGACACCGAAGAAACCCGGCTTTTTCCAAAAGCCGGGCTTCCGGTTCGACGCGCGCTGCAATATTTTTGGTACGGGCCATACGTCGGTTCGGCAGTCTGGGTGGTCCAGTCTGGGCAAACCCGACAAGCGGGGACGCTCCTCCTACGAGACTCGCCCACCTGGTTCATCGGCCCGGGCCCATACTGCAGGCCCCGACGCCCCCAATGCCTCTGGCCGCAGCTGCCCCCTTCAGCCTAAACGCCCACCCTGCCGGCAGCCTACCCCACCTCCCGCCGCCCCGGGGCCCAGGAAAAATTTCCCGCATTTACCGAAAGGACACGGTTTTGTCTACCAAATCTACCTGGGGTCCGGCGTGTGCGAGGGTCCACAAAAAGGCAGATCAAGAAGGCAGATTCCGAGCGCGTTCTTTTCGGGGTCCCAATCGAACCTTGTTGCTACCCCAGAGGGGGTTGGACGGAGAGTCTGAGAGGTCGAGGCGGGTTTAATGCGGGGCGCCGGGGAGAAACTCCTCTGGCGGAGGTCTGGGCGTGCCATCATGTGGGGCGGGGTGGCGCGTTGCCTCTGGCCCGCCCCGGGATGTCTTAACGCAATTCTCTGCGTGGCAAAAGGTTAAGGGCGGCTAAAAGAGCAACGCCGAAGCCACAGCTGCGTCGGCCTTTTGGGTAAATTTCCGGGAAGGCCGGACTCGCCAAGGCGTGGTCAAAGCCCAGGCGGAACTGGCCCGCCTGGGTCACGTGAGCCGGGCCCGGTTGAGCAGACACATGCCGTGCC
>DQVB01000454.1 GCA_015661985.1 Planctomycetota bacterium
GTCCAGCCTGGCCGGGGCCTTGGCCGCCTTGGCCAGCCGGCCTTTCTGGCCCAGGTGGTTCGCCCGCGTCGAGCCCAACGTGCTGTTCGGACCGCTCGATGTCCTGGGCGCCAACGACGACCTGGTCAGCGGCTTCCTGCAAGCCTGGTTGGTGTTGTTGCTGTTTGGGGGGCTGCTTGGCCGACCGCCGCGGCTGGCCGGGGCCTCTGCCGCCGCGGGATTGGCCCTGGTCGTGGTGGACCTGGTTTGGGCCAACGGCTGGATGGTCGTTTGCGTGCCCCGCTCAACATGGGACGGGGTGCCGGCCGTGGCGGCTGCGTTGGAAGGCCAAGCCCGGCCCGTGTCGGAGCCACACCATGCTCCCGCCACCGCCGGACAGAAGTACCGTGTGGGGCGCCATCCCTTGTGGCTGCCCGCTCGTTGGTCTCGGTCTTGGTCGAGGGAACGGATCAGTCAAGCGGTCCGATGGGATCGCCACAGCCTGTGGCCCAAACACAACCTGGAGCGGTGCGTGGCCTTGATGGAAGTGAGCGGCACGATGATGCCGTACGATTGCCAGGCCTTCCTGCGGGCGGCCAGAGACCGGGAGACGGCCACCCCCCGGCTGCTGGCACGATACGTCATTCTTCCCGCCGACAAGCCCCTCGCCAGGGGACGCCCTGTTTCCCTGCCCACTGCGGTGGAAGCCGTTCGCCTATGGTACAACCCCGAACATCTGCCTCGGGCGTGGATCGTGCACGAAGTCGAGGTCGTGCGGCCCCTGGATCGGTTGACCCCGCAAGCCGTTGCCAGGCGAACGGCACAAGCCTTGGTACGAGACCTCCGCCAGTCGGCTTTGGTCGAGACGGCTCGACCGCTGGACCCCAAACCGGTACGCCGCCCCCCGGACCGGCCGGGTGGAAGAGATCGCGAAATGTGTCGCATCACGCATTACGGGCCACTTCGCGTGGAGATCGAGGCTGTGCTGAGGAGGCCAGGCCTGGTGGTCCTGTGTGACCAGTACTATCCAGGCTGGAGGTTGGAAGTAGAAACGGCCGGTCAAGGGAAACGTCCTGCGGACATCCTACGCACAAATCGCGTCATGCGAGGCGTCTGGCTCGACGCCGGCAGACACCGACTGGTCTATCGGTACCGGCCGGCCAGCTTTTTCCTGGGGGCCACACTGAGCGCAGCTGGCTGGGCGGGCTTGGCCCTCGCCAGCATGGCGCTCGGGATTCGGGCGATGCGCCGGCCAGTCAATCGCGCGCCCTGAGGTGGGTCATACACCGGCACGGCAACTCGTTCGACAAATCCAACCGGGGGCCTACGCTCCGGGACGTCCTGCAGGTATGATGCTGCTGGTCGCCCGGCTCGGGATGACCCGTTGCGGGGACCCGGCCGGCAGCGGAGGCGAGCTGCGCTGGCGTTCTGGTGTGTCAAGATGCACGCAGCATGCTCGCTTGTTTCGTACTGACAACCGTCCCGCCTGTCGTTGGGTTGTGGCCGAGCGGAGAGACTCGCCCCACCTTCGGGCGAACTGCGAAAAAGGGGAACCACGATGAAAGTTCTGCTCGTCATCGGGCACCAGAACAGGTCGAAGACCAGCTTTTGCCACGCCATAGCGCGTACGGCGGTCGAGGGGTTGCGTGGCGGGGGGCACGAGGTGAGTTATCACGATCTGTACGAAGAAGAATTCGACCCGATCCTGCCCCACGAGGAGATCCCCAAAGGGGCCAAGCGGCCGCCGGCGATCGAAGCCCACTGCCGGGAAGTGACGGCGGCGGACGGTTTCGTGGTCGTCCATCCCAATTGGTGGGGACAGCCCCCCGCGGTGCTCAAAGGATGGGTGGATCGTGTTTTTTGCGAAGGGGTGGCGTTCGAGTTCGGCGAGGGCGGCGAGGTGGTCGAGCTATTGCGCGGCAAGCGGGCCGTGGTGTTCACTACGTCGAACACCCCGCGCGAGATAGAACTCGAGCGATTCGGCGATCCCCTGGAGAATCTCTGGAAAAACTGCATCTTCCGTTTCTGCGGGGTAACCGACTTCTACCGCCGGAACTTTGAATCAATCGTCATGAGCACCCCTCAGCAGCGACGGGAGTGGCTGGATGAAGTGCGACGCGTCATCGCCCAGCACTTTCCCCCTGGTGCCTGACCACCCGCCGATCACCCCGTGGCACTCACCGACGAACTCGGCCAACGGCCCCCGCCCACCAGGCTAATCGCTGCGGCCCCCGAAACGCATGATCAGGTACAGCAGCGTCAGGATCGCCTGCAATGTGGCGGCCACATAGGTCAGCGCCGCCGCGTTGAGCACTCTGTCCACATAAACCATCCCTTGGGCATCAATGATACCCAGCTGGGCCAGATTCTCTCGCGCCCGACTGCTGGCGTTGAACTCCACCGGCAGATTAACCAGCTGGAAAAAGACTACTGCCCCAAACAGGGCGATCCCCAGCGGGATCAGCACCTTCAAGGCCGTGGAGGCGAAAATCGCCCCTGCGATGATCAGGACGATCGAGAAGTTGCTGCCGAAAGCAGCCACCGGAACCGCCGCGTTGCGGATCACCAATGGCGCGTACGCCCGAGCGTCCTGGATGGCATGACCCGCCTCATGGGCGGCGATGCCCACGGCCGCAGCCGATCGGTTCAGGTACACCTCGCGGCTCAGGCGCAACACCTTCTGCCGGGGATCGTAATGGTCGCTCAAATGCCCCGGCGTCATTTCGATGTCCACGTGACTCAGCCCCGCGGAATCCAGGATGTGGCGGGCCGCAGCAGCACCACTCAGCGGCGCACCGATCCGCTGCCCCTTGGCGTAAGCTGAACGCACCCTCATTTGAGCCCAAAACGCCAGCAGCAGCGCCGGGCTGACCATGATCAACCAGAGTGGATCCAGGAACATCTGTTGGCTCCTAATACGTGGCCATTCTCAACCAACAAAGCCGGTTCGGTTGTCTGTGCAAACACATGGGCCTTTGGGCGCGGTCGGCCCAGCCGCTCTTGCCAATTGTACGTCCCTCGCCCTCACTGAGGTTCTCCAATTATCACCAATCGGCCTCGGATGACCAATACCCCACAGGCGTCAGTCGATACGCCGAGCGGGCTGGTCCAGCCCACCGGGCCCAGGCCCATCCAAGGAGGCCTGACGGCGGCCGACACCGGCGCCGGGCAGCTCGTCCAGTCGGCGGCAAACCATCACAATTGCGGCATGATGTGGCACCGTTGGGCCATGAAATGCCAGCTTTTCCACGCACCTGACGAATGGCGCTTTACACCCGAGTGGTACCAGCCCCCCCCACCTTTGGCGGATCATCTTTCCTGTTTGCTCCATTTGAAAAAGAACTTCGGGGCCACCCATCGCTGGTGTGGTGGACCGAATGGTGGCAGAAGGCAGCAGTGGGCTGGCCCAGTCGCGTTTTGGCGGGAAAAGCGACTGGTTGACAGCTTGGCTGGAGGCGAGTACAAGGGCAATTCCACGGGCAGGGTACACCGTGTGCTGCAGCTACTTGGTCAGGCCGTCCGTCGCGCGGGTGCGTGGAGCAAAGCAGGCCCTATACCGGTTTCTCCCCGAACAACAGTAACAGTTACAGTATTTGGCGCAGTTTGGCGCACGCGGTGGTATGAATCGTGATACGGGTGTGTTTTGGGATACGTTCTGGCTACCGGTGTTTCTTCCTGCTGCAGGGCGTGGAAAGGTGACGGTTTACCGGGCCGAGGACGCGAGGCAATGGCGAAGAAACGGAGCACGGCGAAGGCAGGGCAGGCCCGCGCGGCCAAACGTTCCGCAGGAAGATCCCGCGAGCGAACCCCTTCTGTCGGTGAGTTGCAAAAGCAGATTCGCGGGGTCGACCGGCAGCTGGTCAAATTGATCAACCAGCGCGCCCAGCTGGCCTGCCAGCTTATGAAGGGCTGCCAGACTCAAGGGGCCGCCTCATTGATGCTTGATTCTACCCAGCAGGTGGCCGAGGCGGTGGCTGCCAACAAGGGGCCTTTGCCCGATCGGACCGTCGAGGCCGTACTCAGGGAACTGGCCAGCGGCTGCCGGGCCTTGGTGCGGGACGTCAAGGTCGCGTTCTTGGGGCCGCCTTACAGCTACTGTCACTTGGCGGCCATTCGGCACTTCGGCCGTTCGGTGCAATTCATGCCCGTGGGCACCATTGCCGCCGTTTTTGAGGAGGTCAACCGCGGGCACTCGGAGTTTGGGATCGTGCCGATCGAGAATTCCACGGACGGCCGAATCGCCGACACGCTTGAGATGTTCACCCGCCTGCCGGTCAAGGTCTGCGGCGAAGTACAGCTGGCTATCCACCACACTCTTTTGGGCAAATGCCACCGCACGGAGGTCAAGGAGGTTTACAGTCGCCCCCAGGCGTTGAGCCAATGTCGCAACTGGTTGGCTAAGCATTTGCCAGCGGCCAGGATGATTGAGGTGACCAGCACATCCACGGCAGCACAATTGGCCCGGGAGAAGCCCGGGGCGGCTGCCATTGCCAGCCTGGAAGCGGGGGTCCAGTACGGCCTGGACGTCCTGGCCGAAAGGATCGAGGACAACCCACACAACGTGACCCGGTTTGCCGTGATCGGGGAGCATTCTTCCCCCCGAACAGGGGATGATCGGACGGCCATGATGTTCCAGACGGAGCATCGGTTCGGGGCCCTGTGCGACGCACTGGCTGTTTTCAAACGGAACCGGATCAACTTGACGTGGATCGAATCGTTCCCCGTGCCGGGCACGGAGCGAGCTTATCTGTTCTTTGTAGAGATGGAGGGGCACGAGACCGACGCCCGGATACGGCGGGCGGTGGCGGCGCTGAGCAACAAGACGTTGCGGCTGGAGATCCTCGGCTCATGCCCGGCGGCCGCTCCCAAAGAGTGACGCTGGCCGGCCCTTGCCAGCGGCCGCCAGGTGGCCGATGATGAGTGATTCTCTGTGGCTCGGAACCAGCTATCGGCCCCGGCGCCGACCCCGCAGGCTGAAGGAGTGTGATTGATGCGACGTCCGTTCATTGCCGGCAATTGGAAAATGAACCTCGATATGGCCTCGGCGGTCGCTTTGGCCAAAGGTGTGGCCCGCGAGGCGGAAAAGGTGGAAGAGGTCGACTTGGCGGTCTGTCCCCCCAGCGTTTACTTGGCTGCGGTGGCCCAGGCGATCAGTGGATCCCAGGTGCAGGTGGGGGCACAGAACATGTATCACCAGCCCAAAGGGGCTTTCACGGGCGAAATCAGCGCCGCCATGCTGGTCGACGTGGGCTGCCGCTACGTGATCCTGGGCCACAGCGAGCGGCGGCACATCTTGGGTGAGACGGATGAGCTGGTGAACAAGAAGGTCCATGCCGCCCTGGCGGCGGGTTTGGCCCCCATCGTCTGTGTGGGCGAGACGCTGGAGGAACGCGAAGCGGGCAACACGCTGGATGTGATTCGCCGCCAGTTCGATGGGTCGCTGGCGGGGTTGTCCGCCCAGCAGTTGGCGGGGGTGGTCATCGCCTACGAGCCGGTCTGGGCCATTGGCACCGGCAAGGTGGCCACGCCCGAGCAGGCCGAAGAGGTGCATCTCGACCTTCGCAAGATCATCCAAGACCGATACAATAGGCGCACGGCGGAGGTGGTGCGGATCCAGTATGGGGGCAGCGTCACCCCGGATAACGCTCGGGTTCTGTTGGCCTGCCCCAACATCGACGGCGCTCTGGTGGGAGGGGCCAGCCTCCAAGTGGAGTCGTTCATGGGGATCGTCGCTGCCGCAGGCTGAGCGGGAGCCGGGGCGACGGTCGTTCAAAAGGGCCAGAGGCCGAGATCGCTCGGGCGGTGCCCGCCGGGGGCCGAATCGCAAGCTGCTTGGTACGGGGCGGTGGAGCAAGGTGATCGCATGGTCGGTTTATTGATGACGCTATTGACGCTGACATGCCTTTTCCTGATCGGGCTGATCCTGATCCAGCGGGGCAGGGGTGGAGGACTGGCCGGGGCCTTCGGCGGGTTAGGCGGCCAGAGTGCTTTCGGCACCAAAGCTGGCGACGTCTTCACCCGGCTGACGATCGGAGTGGCTGCCGTTTGGATCCTGCTTTGCATGGCCGCCTTGTGGACCATAGGCGGGTCGAAGGGCCCGATGAAGCTGGGCGGACCGAGCCAGGGGGCCAGCCAAGGTGTTGAGCGTTCGGCGGGTGGCCAGGCCGGAGGAGGCGCCGCGGAAGGCGGCCCCGAGTCCAGCCCGGCTGGGGAAAGCACGCCTCAGTCGCCCGGCCAGTGATCCCGGAGGTGAGGCCCCGGCGCCGGCCGCAGATGGCTCGGGGGCCGAGTTGGCGATTGACCCGCGGGGGCCGCTGCCCGGTCGGCACGGAGGCCCTCGGAGAAGCCACTTGACCGTACGCGGGTTGTGCGCCACACGGCGCGGGCGAAAACCCGGAATCCACATGTCCCGAACGCACCAGCGCACCGCTACATGCTCTGCCGCAACCGCCGCGTAGTAGCTGGTGTTTTTGTCATTGGGGTTTGGGACATTCGGATTCGTTTCGATATTTGGATCTAGACATTCGGATTTGTCCTTGGTGGTGTCGCAGACTGGCGCACGATTTCCTGGAGTCTTACCGTTTGGATACGTGCGCGCCGATTGCCCGTCTTTTGGGTTGTGGCTGGCAGACTGGATGCCTGCCCCACGTTGAGAGAAGGAGTGGCACAGTCGTGCTTTTGAGCATGACCGGATTTGGGGAGGGGCATGTCCAGCGGGACGGGCGGACCGTTTGGATCGAGATCAAGTCCAGCAACAGTCGTTTCTTCAAGTGTTCGATCCGCACCCCGGAGGGCTACGGAGCCCTGGAGCCGCTGGTGGAAGCTGAGCTTCGCAAGCGAATCCGCCGGGGTACGATCCTTGCTACGGTGCGCGTGGAACGAGCCCCTTCGCCCGAGGACTTTTGGATCGACGTGGAGGTTTTGGAGCGATACCGGGGACAGTTGCAGGCCATGGAGCGGCGTTGGGGTACCAGCGGTTCCGTTCGGTTGGCCGATCTGCTCCCATTGCCCGGCGTGGTGCGGGAAAACGAGGTATGGCTGAGGGCGGCGGAGGACGATTGGGCGATCGTTCGCGAAGCGCTGGAGCAGGCCTTGACCCATCTGGATCGCATGCGGCAAGAAGAGGGCCAGGCGATGGCCGAGGATCTCTTGGCCAATTGCCGACTGGCGGTGGCCAGTTTGGCGGAGATCCAGCGGCGGGCGCCGCTGGTGGTGGAGGACTTCCGCTGTCGCCTCCAGGAGCGGATGGAGAAGATCCTGGCCGAGTTCAACGTCACGGTGGACCCGGCGGATCTCGTACGCGAAGTGGGCCTGTTCGCCGACCGGATCGACATCTCCGAAGAGATCGTCCGGTTCCGGAGCCATCTGGAGCAGTTCGAGCAGGCGGTGCGGTCCGAATCCCGGTGTGGGCGGAAGCTGGAGTTCCTGACCCAAGAGATGATCCGGGAAAGCAACACGATGGGTTCGAAGGTCAGCGACGTGGAGGCTGCCCGGCACGTGATCGAGCTGAAGGCCACGGTGGAGCGGATTCGGGAGATGATCCAGAACGTCGAGTGATCGCATGGCGGGATCCGCACGCGGTAAAGTGGTGGTCCTTTCCGGGCCCTCAGGGGCAGGCAAGACGACGGTGTTACGGCGAGTGCTCCAGCAGGCGCCCGTGCCCCTGGTGCTCAGTGTGTCGGCCACCACGCGCGCCCCCCGGCCGGGCGAGGTGGACGGCAGGGACTACCATTTCCTTGCCCCCGACCAGTTCCACCGGCTGCGTCGCGAGGGAGGTTTCATCGAATGTTTCCAGGTCTTTGGCAAAGATCACTGGTACGGCACGCTGGCCAGCGAAGTGACCCCTAGCCTCGAGGCCGGAAAATGGGTACTGTTGGAGATTGACGTCCAAGGCGCGCAGGCTGTCATGGATCGCTACCCGGACGCCATCACCATCTTCCTCCGGCCGAGCTCGTGGGAGGAACTCCAGCGGCGGCTCCGGGGTCGGGGTACGGAAAGCGAAGAGGCGATCGGGCAGCGGCTGGCCCGCGCGCGCCACGAACTGGCCATGGCTGACCGCTACCAGTACGTGGTCATCAATGACAAGGTGGACGACGCGGTCCGGCAGATCTGTCAGATCCTGGCCCAACACGCGGAGGTGAACACCCATGATCGAAGAGTTGTGGGAAGACGAAATCATCAGTAAGGTCGGTGGTCGATTCAAGCTCTCGGCCCTCATCCAGAAACGGCTGGTGGCGCTGAACAAAGGCGCGCCGCCCCTGGTAAACCTGGCCACCGAAGACAAGATGAAGATCGTGATCCAGGAGATCGTGGAAGACAAGATCTACCTGGATACCGACATGAACCTGCGGATCGCCGCCGAGGCGGAGGCGGGCCCCGGCGGCCCCTCGGAGATTGACCTGGACAAACTATGAAGGACCGAGAGCTGGTCATCGGCGTCACGGGCGGGATCGCCGCCTACAAGACGGCCGGCCTGGTAAGCCGATTGGTCCAGGCCGGCGCCGGGGTGCAGGTGGTCATGACCCGGGCGGCCACCAAACTGGTGCGCCCCAAGACTTTCGAAGCCCTCACCCGTCGGCCGGTGGCCGTGGATACCTTCGCCTCCGGTTACCATCCCCACGTCGAACTGGCCGAACAGGCCGAACTGGTGTGCGTGGCCCCGGCCACGGCCAACCTGCTGGCCAAAGCCGCCGTGGGCATCGCCGATGACCTGTTGACCACTCTGCTGTTGTCCTTCGACGGACCCGTGATCCTGGCTCCAGCCATGAACAGCCGCATGTGGCAGAAGCCCGCCGTACAGCGAAACGTGGATCAATTGCGGGCCGATGGCTTTGTGCTGGTCGGGCCCGAAAAGGGTTACCTCAGCTGTGGGGCCCGCGGACCCGGGCGAATGGCCGAACCGGAGACGATCTTCGAGGTGATCCAGGAGATGCTGGTTGAGCAATGAGCAATCACCAATCAGCAATCACCAATCAGCAATCACCAATCAGCAATCACCAATCAGCAATCACCAATCA
>DQVB01000601.1 GCA_015661985.1 Planctomycetota bacterium
TGACTACATCAACTACATGAAAAGCAGTAGCGCCTATCCCGCCAAGGCAGGTTATCGAAAGAAGTACGGCTACCTCACCCTGGTCAACTACTGGCTGGAAAGGAGACCCAAGAACAACCAGACGCCGGACCTGTGGATGGTGAGGGCTCAGCCGGTCACTGCCGTCAAGGAGGCCGTGGGGGTCTTCATGGACTATATCCTGGAAGTGGATTCTGACGATCAAGTGGGATTGGTGGTCTACAACTCGCCTTCGCAGAATGCCCTGGTGGAACTGAGCCTCACCCAGGACTTCGCCGTGGTCATTCCAGACATTGTCACCCATCGACAGGCGGGACACTACGACCGCTTCACAAACATCGGGGCGGGGATTCACGAGGCGTGGGTGGAGTTGGACGCCCACGGCCGCCCAGGGGCGAAAAAAATGATCGTGCTCATGACCGATGGAAAGGCGAATCGGCCAGGCGGCACGAGCAGTGGCAAGAGCTATGCCCTGCAACAAGCCGATCTGGCGGCCCAACGAAACTATCCGATTGTTACGATTAGCCTCGGGAACGCGGCGGACACTGCGCTGATGCAGCAGATCGCCGACATTACCTCCGGTGTGCACTTCAATGTTCCGGGCGGGGCCAGCGTGACGGACTACAAGGACGAACTCCTGGCTGTATTCCGCCAGATTGCCGACGACCGACCTCTGGCCCTGGTGAGATGAGCCCCACTCCCTCGTCCAACTACACGCGAATGCTCGTATGCGCACTGCGGTAGGGGCGCAAACGGATCTGTGAGGGGCCTTGTGACCCGTTTCACGGCCCATCTGGTCTCTGCAAGGCCGGCACCAAGAGCCAAGCCCGATCGAACCCAACGGGGCGCGGCATCAGAGGACAGGCAGCCGGTGTCCCTTGCTCCAGTTGATCGATCATCCCCGGCCTGCAGGGCCGCAATTATGTTGCCCATCCGTGGCGCCCACAGCGGCAAAACCGTGACGGACCTGAACGTCCCGTCCGCGTTTGACTCGGGCCGAAATGTGACGTAGCTCTTCTATTGGGCGAAGGTGCAACAAGACGGCCATTGAACGATCGGCGCGGCATACGCGGACCGACCGGTTGCGTGTTTAACCTGGGATCTTCCGGGTAGACGGCCGCCGGAGACTCTTCTTTTCCACTGTTGTTCGGGTAGGAGGTCTCTCATGCGAAGGCACCACGCTATCGGTACGCGCCGCTGGACGTTGCCGGGGTTACTGGCCATAGGGTTTTGGGCCGTCATGGTCACTGTGGGGCGGGCGCAATTGCCCACCATTGTGCGAGTCGAAGAGGACTGTGAGCTTGTCGTTGGACAACCCGACCCGGATACGAACGCGCCCCAGGTGACGGTGGCGGTCTCGCCGGTGGGCGATGTCAGTTCCGTCTACACCACGCTCGTGGTGAATTGCCAGAGCTTGCTCTCCTATGAGCCGGGGGGATACAGCTTCAGGTGTGGGAGGGCGAAGTGCCGCTCACGGCATCTTTGTTCCCCCAGGGCAGCGTCATGAGCCTTTCCGGCGAGACCGTGCGTTGGACCCAGGTGATGGAGCTGCGGGAGGGGATGCTGACTTTTGAAGTCACCGATGGCACTTCCAGCAGTTGGGGCAGTTTCGGCGGCCAAGGGTACCTGAAGGCCTCTGTGGCCACCCCGCTGAGCGACTTGAATGGATACGATCCGGCCGTCTCGGTGGCCAATTCCGGAGTCAGTTACGGGGGGAACCGAGTGGAGTCGCTGACGCTGAAAGCGGTCCGCCTTTTCACGGCTACGGGAGAAGAGCTGGCGGACACGACCCCGCGAGTGGTCCATCCGAAGTAGACAGAAGACCCGAGCCGTGGGCCGAGCCGCCTGGGCACCTGGCCATCGCAACTACCGATCGTTTCCTGAGCAGGAGCCGCGGTTATGAAAACAAAAACCGAACCGAATCGTCGGGGTACCGTGCTGGTATTGACGGCAGCGCTGATCGTTTTCCTCCTCGGCTTGTTGGCCCTGAGTGTCGATGTCGGGTATCTATTCGTGGTCCGTTCCGAGTTGCAGAGGACCGCCGATGCGGGCGCCGTCTCTGCGGCATGGGAGTTGATCGATGAAAGCGTGTTGACTGGCGATGGTGACCCCTATGTAGCGATCGCGGCGGCAGAAGCCAAGGCGGCCGAATACGCGGCGATGAATCCGGTGGCAAAGCAGTCGCCCGGGTTGGGCGTTGACGACACCCTGGTGGGCTATCCGGCCACGCCGTCCGACCCGAACGCCCAAATGACCTTTGACGACCCGACCCGTTTCAACGCCGTCTGGGTCAGGGCCCAACGCACGGCAACCCAGAACGGCGAAGTCCCCCTCTTTTTCGCCAAAGTGCTGGGATTCGACACCCAACCGCTGGTGGCCGAAGCCACCGCCTGCTTCATCAGCAATTTCGGTGGCTTTGAAGCACCGTCGGATGGCAGCAACTTGGATATCCTGCCCTTTGCGCTGGATCTGGAGACTTGGGATGGCCTGCTCGGGGGCGTGGGCAACGACGACTGGACATGGAACGAACAGCTCGAGCAGGTTGAGGCCGGCCCCGACGGCATTCTGGGAGTGAACCTCTTTCCCCAGGGCACTGGCTCTCCTGGCAACCGCGGCACCGTGGACATCGGCAGCAGCAATACCAGCACGGCCGATATCGCACGGCAGATCCTGTACGGGATCAGCCAGGAGGACTTGGCCCACCACGGCGGCAAGCTCGAATTTGACGAAAACGGCGAATTGTTCCTCAACGGCGATACCGGCATCAGCGCGGGGTTCAAAGACGAACTGGCTTCGATCAAAGGAGAGCCGCGTATTATTCCCATTTTCAGCGAGGTAACCGGTCCTGGAAACAACGCCATGTACACCATCGTGCGCTTCGTCGGGATCCGCATCATGGAAGTCAAGCTCACCGGTCCCATGAGCCGGAAACGGGTGATGGTCCAGCCGGCCAAGGTCATCACCAAGGGCGGCATCCCGGCCACCGGCCCGCCGAAGAGCTATTTCATCTACTCCCCTGTCTGGATCGTCCGCTGAGGGGCGTCTTGCCCGGCCTCGGGCGGCAGCGGCTCGTCCGGCCCCACACCGTATTTGCGCCGCCGTGCCCGACCCCAGGGACAGCCACCGAAGGTGGCCACCAGCTCCACGGCCTGCAACACCTTGGCCACGCGGTTCCCCCGGCGCGCGCGGCGGCACACCGGACAACCATGTTCGCAATAGTCCGGATCGTTCCAACGGAAAAGGGGTGGGATCCACCCTCCCAGCAGGTACTTCTTTTGGCTCATCCGACGTCGATCCTCGTTTAAAGAGAGTCTTACTACCCGTAGATGTGCGCGCACTTTTGGGTTGTGGCAGGCTGGAGGCCTGCCCCACCTCAGGAGCCGCGTCAGAATGACATGGGCGTTTCGGCTGTTCTGGTGCAGGCCGGACGCCTGCACCACAAACAGTGCTTTGGTCAGCCTATTTCCTCCCGCCCCCTCATTGCAACGCCGTGGCCCAGCTCCATCCAGGCTCACTGCCCCCGGATGCGGCCTTCGAGTCCCACAGCAGGCTTTGGCGCCCCGGAAGCTGGCCTGCTTCCCCCGGGGAAATGCCTGAACCAGCCCATCCTTGTCCCCTCACCGCGTGGAGCCATCACGTGGGCAGTTTGGCCAATCGGCTGGCCACGCGAATCGCCTCGACCATGCCGCCGCACTCGGCCCGCCGTTTCCAGGCGATATCAAAGGCCGTACCGTGTGCCACGCTGGTGCGAACGATGGGCAGCCCCAAAGTGACGTTAACCGCTTGGTACATACCGACCAGCTTCAATGTGATGTGACCCTGGTCGTGGTACAAGGCCACCACGGCGTCGAAACGGCCATTGCACGCCTGGGCCATCAAGGTATCAACGGGAAAAGGGCCGTCCGCCTGAAGACCTTCCTCCCGGCACCGGGCCACGGCCGGAGCGATGATCTGTTCTTCCTCGGTGCCGAAAAGCCCCCGCTCACCCGCATGGGGGTTCAACGCCGCCACGCCGATCCGCGGCTGCACGCCGGTCAGCCGTCGCATGAACCGGTCAGCCAAATGGGCCTTGGCCACGATCTGCTCGGGCGTCAACAGCTCGAACACGCGGCGCAAAGGCGCGTGCAGGCTGACGTGGACCACAGCCAATCCGTGTGGAGACCGGATGAGTGGTCCCGGGCCCAGATAGAGCATCATGGCAAAATCGCTGCTCCCGCAACGGGCCGCCAGCAGCTCGGTGTGACCCGGATAGTGGTGGCCCGCCTCGCGTAACGCCGCCTTGTTCAGCGGCGCGGTGGTGATCGCCTGCACGTGGCCGTCCAAGGCCAAGCCGGCGGCCGTCACCACCGCCTCATAAGCCGCCTGCCCGGCCCGGGCGTCCACCGCCCCCGGACGGACCGCCAGAACGTCATCGGAACCACACGCCAAGCAAGGGATTACGTCCGGCGAAGGATCAGCCTGCCCGGGAGAGTCGATCTGCTCCACCCTCACCCCCGTACGCCACAGACGGACCGATCGGCGGAGGATCTCCGGATGGCCCACCACCAGTGGCCTGCACCACTCGTGCACAATGCTCTCCGTCCATGCACCCACAATGATCTCCGGGCCGATCCCAGCCGGGTCACCAAGCGTCAGGGCCACCAAGGGCTTGAACTCTTCCATCGACACCGTCCACGGGGCTCGGGCAATACTGACTCCAGCCAACAGGTGCAATGCTGATCTTAGCCCCGGGCACACCACATCGCCTAGCCTTCGGGACGGACATCTTTGCAAAAAACGGCCAGGATGCCACTCCGGAGTTGAGGAGACTGCATCAATGGTGGCACTTATACGACGGAGTTCGCCACTGATGATGGCTACAACAACCCCACGGTTCCACCCGCCCGAGACGGGCTGCACCATTGACTCGGCCGCTGGCAGAGCTAGAATGTGGCTTAAAGACAAGAAACGTTGCCTAAATTGGCGACCCCGGGGATTGCAGCCGGCCGTCGTCACCTTCCCGCACGGAGGGCGAACCAGTGCTCGTGTTGCAGCGTAAAGCAGGCCAGCAGGTCATTGTAGGCGGTACCGTCACGGTGACCGTGTTGGAGGTAAAGCGGGGCCGGGTGAAACTGGGCTTCAGCGCCCCTGAGGAAACACCGATCCACCGCGAGGAGCTCTTGCAGAGGGTGAGCAAGCCCCTTCTTCGTCCCCATTCGGCGGGCGTATCGTGAGGGGGGCTCCGCCGGTGACGCCAGGAAGGTCAGAGCCGCGGGGCCGTGAGTACTGAATTGGCCGATTCGTTGAGGTTTGTGCTAGGAGAGCCTGCCATGTCAGCAGACGTTTGCTCCGGTCCCTTTTTCCAGGGAACGCTTGACGGGCACGTCGAGCTAGTGCCGGAGGACGATCGCGAAGCGTTCATCCGCCAGGTTTTCGGGCTGCCGCGACGTGCGCCGTTGCCGCCGGTCAGCCGGCAGACGTTGAGGCGATACTACCAGTTCCTCAAGTCCCGTTTTTCCTTTCCCTTTGCTGCTCGATACTTCGACGAAACCAGTCCGCTCGATGGGCAGGAACGCGTGGTTCAGGTCCAAGGTCTGTTGGACCCGGACGTTCATCCGGGAGACGAGTGGACTGGGCTGCTGTGCACGGTCCGCGCAGGCGACGACGAATTTGACGTCCCTCTGGCCGAGATCGAAGCGATCGAGGACCAAAAGGCGCACGGGATGGTCGAAGACTATTGGTACTGGTTCTACAACTGGCGCCCTTGGGCTTGAGTTTAGCCCTACGAGACCTTGTTTTGGCGTGTGCCCCATCGTGCGACCACTCCCGGTGGGCGATGTTCCCGTCTGGCGGAATCGTTTAGCCGCAAGTCTCCGGACGCTTGCCTACCGTTGAAGCACGATGACGTTGCA
>DQVB01000238.1 GCA_015661985.1 Planctomycetota bacterium
GATCCCTTCGGCGTAAACCCGCATCATCTCACCCAGCTGCACGTTGGCGTACAGCCGGGTGCGATAGAGCAGGAAATCGTCATCCACACCGGTCAATCCCAGCCCGCGGTGATTCCGTTCGCTCTGGTGGCGCAAGCGGAATTGGCCGCCGACGTCGTACGTGATGCATGGGCCCAGGCCGAGCCGTTTGAAGTTGTCCCCCAGGTGCCATTCGCTGTAGGAAGGGTCGAGCAAGTACCCGAAATCGTTGTCGTAGAACAATCCCTTGTGGCTCGTGGCCCCATCGGCACCGCATGCCCTACTCAGCGGAACGGCCACGACGGCCAGCAGGATAGTGCAAAAGAGGATGCGGACGGGGTGGCCGGCGGCCAAGGGCCGGCGGACGCAGACGAGCTGTACCGGGGTTTCCATCCTGCGCACGTTGGTTTCTCCGAGGGGAAGGTTTTTGTGCCCAATGTTTCCGTTGAAAAAGATCGCAGGATGGGGCAGTCCGCTTGATGAAACGGCGCGCGAAACGAAACGGCCGCCTTGGGGGCGGAGGGCCTGAGCGGCCTGAGGAAACTTTGAGGGAAGCCGGGGCGGCCAGGCAGGGGGTGGAGGCGGTGTTTGGCCTCCGGTCAGCGCGCTTCGCGGCAATCGCGCCGAGTTCCGCGGGCGGCCGGGGCGGCGTGCTCCAGCCGCACCCGCCTCCGGAGTGCCTCGCCAGCCAATCGGAGGTAACGCACCGGCCCCGTGGAGAGTTGCTCGGCGAGCGATTCGGCGAAACGGCTCAGGTGTTCCAGGGCGAAGTTGCGCGCCGTCTGGAGGGCTAGCTCGGCCTCCGGAGGGCGGCCTTGCGTCATGGCGTAGCAGGCTTTCAGGTGGAGGTAAGCGACGAAGCCGGCTTCCACGGCCACGTGGTCAGGCGGCTCGCTCAGCGCGGGCCGGTAGCCGAACGCCTCGTACAGCCCCAGCAGTCGGGCGATCCGCAGTCCCGGTTGGACCCAGTCGCCGCAGGCCACTTCGCGTACGCGCGCCGGCCCGCCAGGACCGAAGGTCGTGTGGTACAGCTCCACGCTGGCCTCGCGCCGAGCCCACCGGACGGCCTTGGCCAGTTGCCGGTCACGCGCTTCGCTGGTCAGGCCCGCCAGCTGTTCCCCCCAGCCTTCCCTGGGGCATTCCAACAGCAGAGCCACCAGGCGCCAGCGGGCTGCTCGCCGCAGCAAGGCTTTCTGCTCGTTTTCGGAAAGCGATGGAGCGCTCATGAGGAATCCTTTGGATCAGTCACCCGCGCCCGGGGCCTGCAGCTCGGATTGAGTCATGGTGATCCAGGCGGTGCGCATCTTGCGGCTTCCCACTTCGTCGTTGGAGCCGTCCCAGACGGCGAAGGCCACGTGGGTTTCCGGCTGGCTGGCGAACCCCTCGGGCAAGGGGCGGAGGATCACCACCGCCCAGCCGTCGGCGGTGCGCTCTCCTCGTCCAGTGACCGAGCTGTCCGGGGCGTGGGTCAACGTCCCAGGCCCGGCGGCCACCAGCTGTTCGACGGATGTGGTGCGCCGTTCGGCCATGGGGTTGCCCGCAGCGAGGGCCGGGGCGTAACGCACTTCCATTGCCTGTTGTGTCGGCGATCCGGGCTCCAGCGACGCCGCTTCGAACGGATAGTGGTCCACCGTAGAGTTGGGATAGAGTTGCTTCAGTGACCGGGCACGGCCGTCCACTTCGGCCTGCCAGGCGGCCGTCCAATAGGTGATCTCCACGGGGTGTCCTTCTTCGCCCATCTGCGGCGCCGGCAGCGTCGGTTCGATCGTGGCCGGCAGTTGC
The DNA here is from genome assembly GCA_015661985.1 of Planctomycetota bacterium. Lineage (GTDB taxonomy): Bacteria > Planctomycetota > Planctomycetia > Pirellulales > Thermoguttaceae > SZUA-1497. The sequence goes on from DQVB01000238.1 coordinate 1,801, forward strand.
ACCGCGCAGGCATCGGTGAACCGGGCCGAATCGATCAGGTCGTCCCGTGTGGGATCGGCCCACTGGAGCCGGAAAGCCACTTGGGTTCCATCGGTCACGGCGCGGATGCGCAGCTCGGACGTGGACAGTTCGGTCATCCGCGGGTCGACCAGGTCTTGGAGGATCATGCTGGCGGTGAATTCCGGGGCGGCCTGCCAGGCCGGATCGTCCGGGCCGCTGGGCAAGGAGCCTACGGCCACCAGCTCCACATGCGACGGCGGCAGGGCCACCTCCTGCCGGCATCCGCATAGCGCGGCGCAGGCAACCAGGGCCAACAACGTCTCGGAGCGTACGGAAACGGGCATCGCAGGGCCTTTCTACGGGCAGTTGGTTCGAGCCACCTGGTATTTGGCGTCGAAGGCTTCGCGGATGTAGACCGGTTCTCGCATGGGCACGCCGACGATCTCCTTGCCGCGGTCATCGAGGGCCAGGATCGAGTCGCCTTGGCGTTTCCACCGGGGGACGACCTTTGGTGTGGAGCCGAACAGGGCCAGCAGCCCAGCCAGATCGGGGTCATCGGGGGCTTGACGGTAGGCGGCCAGCGCATCGTCGACCCGCGGCCCGAACACCTGCCTCAGAAACGGCAGCGGCACATGAACCGGCGGGATGTAGTAAACGTTGGGCTCCAAGCCGAACTGGGGAAACAGCGGCAAGGCGATGCCCTTGATGTGCACCAACCAATCGACGGGGTTATCGGGCTGCGCCTTGTCCGGCTGTGAAATCCAGCCGGTCAAGCGGATCTTGCCGATGCAATTGACAAAGCATTGCGGCTGCAGTCCCTCCTCGATCTTGGGAAAGCCCCCGATGCATTTCTCGGACGTGTGGGTGATCGGGTTGAAGAAGACCTTCTTGTACGGGCAGCCGCGCACACACTCCTGGTATCCCCGGCAGCGGCTTTGGTCGACCAGCACGATCCCGTCTTCAGGTCGTTTGTAGATGGCCCCCCGGGGACAGGAGGCCAGGCAGGCGGGATAGGTGCAGTGGTTGCAGATCCTGGCCAGGTAGAAGAACCAGACCGGATGGGGCAGCTCCATCCGGGCTCCGTGTTCGACCAGCCCGGCACAGTCGTCTTCACCGACGTTGGGATAGGCGTAATCCTGTTCGGCCGGGCGCCACCCGACGGTCCGCTGGCCCCCCGGCGCTGCCTCGAAGATCGTCCTGCC
>DQVB01000719.1 GCA_015661985.1 Planctomycetota bacterium
ATCAGCTACAATATATAGGACAACAGCGGAAGCTGAACCCTCCGTTCGAGGTGTCACATAGGCCATGTTGGCCACACAATGAGCCCTTGAGAGCTTGTCGGACGGCGGGGGGTTGGGGTGTGGTGTGTACTGATGTACACTATAGGCCCGGATGCCCGAAGACCTTTTTTGCAAAGAGGAGCGCACGATGGACCGTCCCATGCCAGAGGTGGCTGAGAAGTCCCAGTTGGAGGCCGCAAGCGAGGTGACTGGCGGTGAAGCTGCCGATCGTTCGTCCAGGGGGCTGGTGATCGATCCCCTGTTTTGTCCTGCCGATGTATCCGACCCGTTCCAGACGGTGGACTGGGAGATTCGCACGGCGGTGATCAAGGGGGACAAGGGGGAGGTGATTTTTGAGCAGCGGGACTGCGAGGTTCCCTCCGGCTGGAGCCAGTTGGCCACGAACGTGGTGGTCAGCAAGTATTTTTACGGCGAGTTGGGCACGTCGGAGCGGGAGCGGAGCGTGCGCCAATTGATCCATCGGGTGGCCCGGACCATCGCCGACTGGGGCATCCGCGACGGTTATTTCGCTTCGCCAGAGGAGGGCGAGCGTTTCTATCGGGAGCTGGCGTGGCTCTGTCTTCACCAGTGCGTGTCGTTCAACTCGCCCGTCTGGTTCAACGTCGGCTTGTACCACCAGTACGGGGTGAAGGCGGGAGCGTGCAATTGGCACTGGGATCTCGAGGCGGAGACGGTCGCCCAGCCGGAGAACCCGTACGAGTACCCCCAGGCCTCGGCGTGTTTCATCCAGAGCGTCGAGGACAACATGGAGGACATCATGGAGCTGGCTCGCAGCGAAGCCATGCTCTTCAAGTTCGGCTCAGGCACAGGCACGGACCTTTCCACGTTGCGTTCTTTTCGCGAGAAGCTTTCCGGGGGCGGCAAGCCCTCTGGTCCTTTGTCCTTCATGCGTGTCTATGACCAGATCGCCGCGGTGGTCAAGAGCGGCGGCAAGACACGGCGGGCGGCCAAGATGCAATCGCTGAAGGTGACGCATCCGGACATCCTGGAGTTCATCGAGTGCAAGCGGAAGGAGGAGGAGAAGGCTCGGGTGCTGTTGGCCAAAGGGTACAGCTACGAAGAGGCCTACAGTTCGGTGTTGTTCCAGAACGCCAACCTATCGGTGCGCGTGACGGACGAATTCATGAAGGCGGTGGAGACGGGCCAGCCATGGACGACTCATTGGGTCACCGATCCTGCGCGCGAAGGTCCCACGTATCCAGCTCGTGATCTGTTCCGCAAGATGGCCGAAGCGGCGTGGGCGTGTGGCGATCCGGGCGTGCAGTACGACACGACGATCAACCGCTGGAACACCTGCCCCAGGTCCGGGCGGATCAACGCGTCGAATCCTTGCAGTGAGTACATGTTCGTGGACGATTCGGCCTGCAATTTGGCGAGCGTCAATTTGATGAAATTCCGCCGCCACGACGGCAGCTTCGATGCTGAGCGTTTCCGGGCTGCCTGTCGGATCGTGTTCATCGCCCAGGAGATCCTGGTGGACCATGCCAGTTATCCTACGGCCAGGATCGCGGCCAACAGCCATCGCTTCCGGCCGATCGGGTTGGGCTATTCCAACTTGGGGAGCCTGATCATGGCTGCCGGATTCCCCTATGATTCGGACGCCGCCCGGGGGCTGTGCGCCGCCGTGACGGCCCTCATGCACGGGGCGGCCTATCGCGCCAGCGCCGAGTTGGCCGGCGCGGTGGGGCCCTTCGAGGCGTTTGGGGAAAACCGCGAGCCGATGCTCCGTGTCATGGAGATGCACTGGGAGAAGGTGGAAGGGATCCAGGGGTGCCCGGACTATCTGAAAGCGGCGGCGCGCAGGGTTTGGGACGAAGTGCTGGCCGCAGGTCGGCGTTACGGCTTCCGCAACGCCCAGGCCACGGTGCTCGCGCCCACCGGCACGATCAGCTTCATGATGGACTGCGACACGACGGGGATCGAACCGGACATCGCCCTGGTCAAGTACAAGCAACTGGCCGGCGGCGGCGTGCTGAAGATCGTCAACCGCACTGTGCCCTTGGCCCTCCAGACGCTGGGGTACAGCGACGCTGAGATCGAGTCCATTGTGCAGTACATTGAGAAGGAGGACACTATCGAAGGGGCACCGGGCTTGAAGCCCGAGCACCTGCCGGTCTTTGACTGTGCCTTCCCGGCCCGCAAGGGATCGCGGAGCATCCCCTGGCGGGCTCACGTGCGCATGATGGCCGCTGCGCAGCCGTTCATTTCGGGGGCCATCTCCAAGACGGTGAACATGCCCAAGGAGAGCACCGTGGAGGATGTTGCCGCGGCCTTCATGGAGGGATGGCGTTTGGGCCTGAAAGCCCTGGCCATTTACCGCGACGGCTCCAAGGGCGTCCAGGTGTTGTCCACCGGCGGCGCCGAAGAACGGCGGGAGGAGAAGCCCGCCCCGCGCCGCGAACGCCTGCCGGACACACGCCATTCGATTACCCACAAATTCAGCGTCGCCGGCCACGAAGGTTACATCACCGTGGGACTCTACCCCGACGGGCGCCCCGGGGAATTGTTCATCACCATGGCCAAGGAAGGCAGCACGGTAGGCGGGATGATGGACTGCTTCGGCACGGCCGTGTCCATGAGCCTGCAGTACGGCGTGCCCCTGGAGGTCTACGTGAACAAATTCTCCCACGTGCGCTTTGAACCGATGGGCCACACGACAAACCCCGACATCCGCGTGGCCAAGAGCATCGTGGACTACATCTTCCGCTGGCTGGGGATCACCTTCCTGCCCGGCTACCGGGAAGCGAACAAGCAGTTGAACGAAGCGTGGGGCGAACCTCCGGGAGGCGCGGCCGCCGAAGGGGAAGCCGAGAGGCGG
>DQVB01000204.1 GCA_015661985.1 Planctomycetota bacterium
CAAGAGATTTGGAAGTTCACGTACCGGGAGCTAAAGGAAATTCAGAGTCGCCACAATGACGCTCGGTTTCTCCTCTTGTTGAGCGCCGGCTATCCGGCGGCGGAGGCACCGATGATCGTGGCAGCCGAATGTCTTTTCGATCCCAAAGCTCGTCAACTCTACAGAACCTCTCGTGAGCGGGGTCTGGAGCCTGTCACCCTGCCCTTCGATCTGTCCTTCGGTCGCCTGGTCGCGCGCGAGCGACGGGAAGGCCGTGTCGCCTTTCACAGCATCAAGGGCACAAGCGGGACGTTGCAGAGGACCAAAGAGTTGGCTGCCCACATCGCGCGATTCGACAAGGTGACCGTACTTCTTCTGGGCGAACGAGGCACCGGCAAGGAACTGTTCGCCAAGGCGATCCACCAGGCCAGCCCCCGAGCCGATCAGCGCTTTGTAGCTCGCAACTGCGCGGCGATTTCGAAGGAACTTCTAGAGGCCGAACTGTTTGGACACGTCAAGGGCGCCTTCACCGGGGCAGTGGCGGATAGCCCCGGTGCTGTTGGCGCAGCAGGCGGCGGCACGTTGTTCCTTGACGAAATCGGACACATGCCCTTGGACCACCAGGTCAAGATGCTCCGGTTCCTGGAGGACGGGACGTACTATCGAGTTGGAGAATCTCAAGAGCGATGTGCAGATGTGCGTGTCATCGCCGCCACCAATGTTGACTTGGGGAAGGCGATCCGCGATGGGCGATTCCTCGCCGATTTGTACGACCGCATCTCGGAGTTTCCGATCGAGATCCCCCCGCTCCGGGACCGAATGGAGGACCTGAAGATTCTGGCCGAATTCTTCCTTGATCAGGCCAACGACGAATTCGGGTCTTATATGGGCCAATATATGCCAAAGCAACTGACATCGTCAGCCGTGCGCGCGTTAGAGGAGTACCGGTGGCACGGGAACGTGCGCGAACTGCGCAACCGCATCCGGCAATTGGCACTTCAGCCGGACCTATGCGGCGTCGAGGAGCTTACTGGCGAACACGTCAAAAGGCTTATGGGCCCCCCGGACATGGGTTATGGTTTGCCACTCAGTCGAATGACCCATACAGGATTCATCAACCACTTGGCCGCGGTGATCGAGGAGCTGTTGGCCCGGTACGAGCAAGAGTCGTTCCCAATCCCGAGGCCGCGAAACTATAACCTCAAGGATGAAATCCTCGGTCCTTTGCTGTATGGCCGCGCTCTGTATTTCGGCGGAACAAAGTGCACCCAGCGCGAGGCCAGCTACCGGATCCGATCGACAAATCTGACCTTCACGCGCGACCCGATCAAACGACATCTTGAACAGTACAACGAGTTTCTGAACAAGGGCCTGATCGACGAACAGGCCATCCGCACCATCCGCGGAGTCGCAGCATCCGAGGATCAGGCGTAGTCGATCCAACGAAAGGAACGCAACCATGAACGCCAACGAATGCTGGCTGGTCCGTCTGGAGTTCCAGCGTGTGCAGACGTACTTGTTTGCCGTTTCAAAACTGAAGGCTATGGTGGGTGCCAATACGTTGCTCGGTGAGGTGCTGCGTGGGCGGTTAATTGAGGAGTCCCGAAAGTGGGGTTTCGCTGGCCACGCACGCAACCGGACGACGGAGCTTGCGGAACCGTCGGCGGACGACCACGTCAGGGATGCAGACAATCTGCCGGCCTTGGCGGTGCAGTGCGGAGCCAACCTACCCCAAGGGGTCGAAGCTGCGCAATTGAATCCGGCTGCCGATCTAGGTTGTCTGTCGGATCCCCTTTCCGGCCGCGACGTCGATCGCCCGGTAGGGAACTATAGCTGCGGCGTTCTGGCCCGTGATGGTGGGCATATGAACGCCGTGTTTCCGGACAAGGACGCGGCGGCGCGTTTCCTGCGTGGTGCCCAGAAATTGGTCGCCGAGAAGCTGCCGGGCCTCGTTATCGACTGCCGAGCCTACCGTCTCGAGAAGCACGCCGATCGATGGGTGTTGCCCAAAGACGAACACGGCCGGCCGCAGCAAGTCGAGCTGCCCGACATGCAACAAGGCGAAGCTAACGGCGAATTCCCATTTCATCTGCCGCAATTTCAGGTCTGCGACGCTACGGGACTGATGCCGGCAGCGCATAAAGGAAGGACACCTGACAACGAGCGCGAGTGGGTCTCCCAGGACGTCCAGTCGAAACGAGAATCGGCAGACCGATTTGCCAATGGCAACTCTTTCGACATTCTGGGTGTGCTCCGAGATCCGATTTTGAATCAACTTGGGATTAGCAGCGAGGACGAAAAACGGGCCGCTTTCGCCACGAAGTTCGAACAGATTGCGCCGAACGGCTATCTGGCGGTCATCGCCGCCGACGGCAACGCGATAGGAGATACGACGACTCAGATTGAAGAGCAAGCCGACAAGGACAAGCTGGGGTTTTTCGATCGGGAAGCTCGCGTCGAGCGTTTCCATCATGGCAACCGAGTCCTGGTTCGCCATGCCTTGCTGGATGCCATCGAAAAAACCTTCGGCGACTCGGCGCGAAAACGGCCCCTGCCGTTCCGTGTTCTCATGCTCGGCGGCGACGATCTTCTGCTGGTCTGCGACGCCGCCTTCGCCATGCCATTTGTGATTGAATACAACAAGGCGATTCGAAGGTGGGACGAGGAGCTGCGCAAACACGAGGCGAAGCGCCCCCCATTTACATTTGGGGCCGGTATTGCCATCGTCAAACGGACGTTTCCCTTCCATCGTGCACATGACCTGGCCGAGCAGTTGCTCTCCAGCGCCAAGCGGATGTACCGCGAGCGGTTCGCACCCCGGGAGAAGGGAGAAAAGCGAGAAGGGAACGCGCCCGCCGCCGTTTCGACCGTCGATTGGTTGGCTATCACCGAGGCATGGCACGACGAGCTGAAGGACGTACGGAAGCGTGACAGCATCGTTCAGTATCGCGTGGACGGAACAGTCGAAACGCTCGTGCTTTCCGGAAAGCCGTATCCGATCTCAGGCGGTTCCACGAACGGGCACGCTTCATCGTTAGACCGGCTCTGGGCTGTGGCCACAGAAAGGCATGGGGTGGCGCGCACGCAACTGAACGCCCTGGCCCGTATGCTCCAGCGCGGCCGACGGCAGGCTCAATGGGCCGCCTTGGCGGCCACAGATGACGGACTGCGAAAGCTGCTCGGCAAACTCCACGGCAACGAAAGCCCGTGGCTGGACCCGAAGGAGCCCACCGTCGTCACGCGGTTCCTGGATTTTCTCGAACTAAATGAACTGGCGCGCGAATGGGAGAAAGCGAAGGGAAGGAGGGCTGCCCGGTGAGCACGCTCGAATACGCGTTACATTTCACGATCCAGTTGCTGGAGGACACGCATACCGGCACCGGTATGGGGCGGCTGGGCTTGGTGGACGACACGCAGAGCCGGGACCAGAACGGGCGTCCGATCATCTGGGGCTCGACCTTGCGCGGCCTCATGCGCGAGGCCGGCGAAGACTGGCTCTTGGCTCGGCAGCAGGCCGGTGCGAACCCAGATTGCTTGAGGGAGCAGCGGAAATTGCTCTACCGCCTGTTCGGCCTGCCGCTCAACAAGACGGTGACAGGACAGGCGCGTGAGCGAGGAATCTGCCAGGTCCGCTCCTTACGCCTGGCTTCGACCGACGACAGAGACCTCCCCGATATGTTCAACCAGTGGACGGCCACGGCACGCGAGGTGCACTCGCGTCGTCCGATGGACGAGACGCTGCGCACTGTGGAAACCGTTTCGGCCGGAGTGAGGTTCGAGGGCGAGATCCGTTGGCAGTGTGAGTCGCAGGAAGCCGACGACGTGAGCGGGCTCATCAAAACGTGCTTGCAACGCATCACTGCCATTGGGAGCGCGAAGACCCGTGGGCTGGGACAAGTCCGATTGCTGCTTTCCGAGCCATACTACACCCAACTCCCAACCCCGAAAAGCGAGAAGAATCAATTGCTGCACGCGCTCGAGCGCTTGCCCGAAGACCAACCGGTCATCCTGCATCTGGCGCTTCGCAATCTGGAGCCGCTAAACCTTCTCACCACGACTTTCGCCAGCAACCTGAACTATTCCCTGACCTATCTGCCCGGGAGCACGCTGCGCGGCGCTATTTTGCACTGGATCAGCCGCCGCCAGCCGGGGTTAGCGGACACTCTGGCCGACCCGCTCCAGTTTCGGGTCAGTAACGGCTATGTGGTGCCGAAGGCGCGCAGAGGTACTTTGAGGGATTGGGAGGTCTTGCCTGCGCCCTTATCGTTGCGGGAATTCAAGGCCGGGACGGGGCCTGCTAGCACTGCCCGCGCAGAGCAGCATTCGCCGCCATGGTGGGCGCGGGGCGAGGCCGGTGGCGACCTGCTCGGGCAGCGCGACGAGCGCGACGCAGTGGCTGAAGCGGATAACCCGAAACGAATCGGTCAGCGCAAACGCATTAAGGCGGAAGAGTATCTGGTGCGTCGACGAGGCCAGTCCCTCTGGCAGCGGGTGCGACCCCGCATGGGTGTGCTGCTCAGGAACCGCGTGCCCACCGAACGGCGCGATCCCGACCACCGTGGCGCCGGCAGCCAACCCGGCTTCCAGGGGGACGAACTGTTCAGCGAACAGGTCCTCTGGGACGGCCAGACCTTTCTCTGCCGGCTATGGTTTGCCAATCGGAAGGCTGCAGAACAGTTCGCAACGGTCGCGGCTCCGCTCATGACAGGCGCGGCCGAGCAGCGCTCGTGGCTGCGCGTCGGGCGCGGCGGCCGACCCGTGCGCATCGAAGCCATCGAATGGGAGGCGGCCGGAAATCCCGCCGAGGATGCCGAAACGACAGCCCCCGAAGCAGCGCCGA
>DQVB01000043.1 GCA_015661985.1 Planctomycetota bacterium
AGGGGCCCAGGCCGCCGCGGGCCTCAGGGGTAAGCCACAGGCCTGGGATGAACCGCAAGAGACGGTGCGGGAGGCGGCCGCAGCCCGTGGGGGCCCCGATGGGGCCCCCAGGGCCTGTTGCCCTGCGAGGGCCACAGGTTGGCCGATCGCTGGGCTATCCGGGGGGCGCCGACAAGCGACTGGACGCTGGAGGCGGAAACGGTTTATGGTGGAGTATGGGGCGGGACGGTCCGCCAACGGGTGAAAGCTGCCCCCACATAGCGGAGTGGGCGCCTTTGGGGGCCTGATCGACGCTGGGTAGGCCACCAACAACGAACGGAACAGTCATGGAAGCGGGCGAAATCCTACTGAAAAAGGGACTCTTGACCGAGCAGCAGCTCGAGATGGCCCGCCGCGCGCAGGGCGAGGGTGTCCGTTTGGACCAAGCGGCGGTGGAACTGGGTTTGCTGACTGAGGAGCAAGCCTTGCGGGCGCTGGGCGAAGAGGTGGGCCTGGAGTACGTCGACTTGGCGGAGGCCGACATCGACATATCCCTGTTGCAGGCTTTCCCGCCTCGGTTTATCTACCGGGAGATGCTTTTCCCCATCCAGCAGCGGAACGGGGCCTTGATCGTAGCCACGAGTGATCCCTTCAACCTTTACCCGCTGGATGAACTAAGCTCGACCACGGGCAAAACGGTGATCCCCGTGTTGGCCAGTGGGACGGAGATCACCAAGCTGGTGAAGACGCACCTGGGCGTGGGGCGCGAGACGGTCGATGGGCTGTTGGCTCAGGCAGAGGAAGAAGAGGACGGGATCGAACTTTTGGACCAGATCGAAACGGACGGCTCGGAGCTGTCGCAGATGGCGCAGGAGCCGTCCGTGGTGCGGCTGGTCAACGAGATCTTGCTGGAGGCGATCGAGTCGCGGGCCAGCGACGTGCACCTGGAGGTCCAGCCCTCGGGGCTGAAGATCCGGTATCGGATCGACGGCGTGTTGCACCCTCAGCCGGTTCCACCGGAGATCACGCGTTTCCAGGCGGCCATCATCAGCCGGTTGAAGATCATGGCCCGGTTGAACATCGCCGAGCGGCGGTTGCCTCAGGACGGACGGATTCAGCTGCGGGTCCACGGCCGCGAGGTGGATGTGCGGGTGTCGGTGATCCCCATGATCCACGGCGAAGGGATTGTGCTGCGGCTGTTGGACAAGTCGCGCATGGAGTTCGCCCTGTCGAAGCTGGGGATGGAGGAGGAGAACTATCGGATCTTCGAGGAGCTAATCCGGCTGCCGCACGGCATTATCTTGGTCACGGGCCCTACTGGGTGCGGAAAGACGACCACGTTGTATAGCGCGCTGTTGGAGATCCGCAGCCCGGAGACGAAGATCATCACCACCGAGGATCCGGTGGAGTATCAGTTGGAGGGGATCAACCAGATCCAGGTTCATCCGAAGATCGGGTTGACTTTCGCCCATTCGCTGCGCGCCATTCTGCGGCATGACCCGGACATCGTGCTGGTGGGCGAAATCCGGGACCTGGAGACGGCGGAGAATGCGATCCAGGCGTCGCTGACCGGGCACCTGGTCTTCACCACGTTGCACACCAACGACGCGGCCAGTGCTTATACGCGGCTGTTCGACATGGGAGTGGAGCCGTTTTTGGTGTCCAGCACGGTGGAGGCAGCCATGGCCCAACGGCTGGTGCGGACCCTCTGTCCCCACTGCAAGGAACCTTATCAGCCGAAGCCGGAGGACGTGCCGAAGGATTTTCCCCTGGACGCCTTGAAAGAGCAGGGGCCGATCTATCGCGCCGTGGGTTGCCGCCAGTGCCGGCAGATCGGCTACATCGGCCGGGTGGGCTTGTTCGAGCTGCTGGTGACCACGGACCGCATTCGCCAGTTGGCCCACGACCGGGCCAGCACATGGGAGATCGGGAGGGCAGCGCTCGAGGAGGGGATGCGGACATTACGCGATGATGGTTGGATCAAGGTATTGACCGGGCGGACCACGATCGAAGAGGTGGTCCGCGTGACCAAGGGGAATGACCTGCGGTAGCCATGCCCGAGTTCACCTATGTCGCTCGTGACACCGCGGGCAACCGCGTGACCGGAACGGTGGATGCCGCCACCCGCCGTGAAGCCCTGTCGGTCTTGGCGGGCAAGGCGCTTTTTCCCGTAGAGGTCCAGGGGATGGAGGCGTCCGTGGAGCGGCAGCGGGTGCGGCGGGTGCCGGCCCGGTTGTTGGCCACGGTCTACAGCCAGCTGGCTGATCTGATGAAAAGCGGCGTGCCGTTGTTGCGGGCCATCGATGTGGTGCGCAGGCAGAGCACCAACGCCGCCTTGAGAACCGTGCTCGGCCAGGTGCACCTGCGCATCCAGGACGGTGCGTCGCTGGCCGACGGTATGGGCCGCTTTCCCCGTGTGTTTGGCGAGATGGCCATCAGCATGATCCGCGCTGGCGGTGAAGGCGGCTTCCTGGAGGAGGCGCTGGCTCGTGTGGCCGAATTCACCGAGGCCCAGGACGACTTGAAGAAGCGGACCATCGGTGCGCTGGTGTATCCCATGGTGCTGACGATCTTCGGCACCTTGGTCGTCACCGTGCTGATGATCTTTTTCGTGCCTCGATTCGAGACCCTGTTTGCCGGATTGCGGCAGCGCGGCGAGTTGCCTTTGGCCACCGAATGGCTCATGGGCTTCAGCGCCCTGATGCGCCGCTGGGGGCTATGGGTGCTGGGCGCCCTGGTGCTGGGTGGATGGGCGGCCAGCCACTGGCTGACCACCGAACAGGGGCGCCGTTGGCAAGACCGCCTCAAGCTGCATCTTCCCATCGTGGGCGGCATTTTTCAGAGCTTTGCCGTGGCCCGCTTCTGCCGCGTGTTGGGAACGTTGTTGCACAACGGGGTACCCATCCTCCGCTCGCTGGAGATCTCGGGCGATGCGGCGGGCAACCGGATCCTGGCCGACGCCATCCACCGCGCCACGGAGAACATTTCCGCCGGCCAACGCCTGGCCAAACCCCTGGCCGACTGCGGTCATTTTCCGCCCGATATCGTGGAGATGATTTCCGTGGCCGAGGAATCCAATACGCTGGAGAACGTCCTGTTGCACGCCGCCGACTCCTTGGAACGAAACACGTGGCGCAAACTCGACCTGGCTGTGCGACTGCTGGAGCCCTTGATGCTGCTCATTCTGGCCAGCATGGTCCTTATGCTGGTCATCGCTCTGCTTTTGCCCTTGGTCAAGATGAGTACAACGATCAGCGGATACTG
>DQVB01000395.1 GCA_015661985.1 Planctomycetota bacterium
ACACTTTTGATAAGTACCAGCCACCTCGGGATTTGTTTCTCTAGCCCTGGACGCGAGACCGACCGACCAGGGAACCGCCGCCACTGGCGGCCTCCCTTCTCGGGCCACGGAAGGGGACCTTTTGTTGTGGGCCGCGGGCTGGAAGCCTGGCCCCACGTTGGGCAGTCGAGCAGCTCGCGTCTGTCACCCCCCTCACGGCGGGCGCGAGGCCCGCTTTGGTTGCTCCCCACCGCCGCCTGGTGTGGCCGTCCGGTTGAATCCGCGGCTTGGTTCATTTTGGCCCCGTTCCGGGTGACGGCCGCCGGAACCGGTTCGTTGGTAGTCCCGCCTTTGGGCGGAATGATCACCCCCGTTTGCCGGCGCCCCCACTCCGCCTAGAGGCGGTACTGCAAACAGAGCAATACCTTGCTTGGCTCCCGGGCTGTTACCCGGTTGTGAGCCGTGCCGAATCCGCTGGCGAGCTCTGCCCCGGCAAGCGCCCTGTCGTTGTCGTACGGGCAGGCCGTGCACCCGTGGTGGGACAGAGGGTATAATGACCAACCTCGGGGCGATCGAAGGGGGTTCATCATGCCCGTGCTCGGGGGGCTGCAGGTGCGCAGGGCCGGCTTTTCCGGCCATCGGGCAGGCCTTCGCCGGGTCCACGAGCGGCGCGCTTCAGCCGGATGTCTGCCCCTGGCTGGCCACCGGACGCCTGTCGAGCTTGATCGGATATGTCGGATATGCGGTTTGGGCATGTGGGGTTGACCTGGATGAGGACGGCTGATACGTTGGTCCGTTTCATCTTGCCCGACAGACGGAGTCCTATGCGGTGCCCTATGACATAGTGGTTTGCGTCAAGCAGGTCCCGGACACGGCCAACATCACCGCCCAGGCGATGAAGGAGGACGGGACCATCAACCGGTCCGCCCTGCCGGCGATCTTCAACCCGGAGGACTTGCACGCCTTGGAGTTGGGCCTGGAGATCCGGGACCGTTACGGCGGGAGGGTGACGGCGTTGAGCATGGGGCCACCGAAGGCGGCGGAGGTACTGCGGGATTGCCTCTACCGAGGGGCAGACCGCACGATCTTATTGACCGATCGCAGGGCTGCCGCCAGCGACACTTTGGCCACCAGTTACATCCTCAGCCAGGCGATCCGGACGATCGGGCGGTACGATTTGGTGTTGTGCGGCCGTCAGGCGATCGACGGTGACACGGCCCAGGTGGGGCCTCAGTGCGCCGAGAAGCTCGGCATACCGCAGATCACCTATGTGGAGCAGCTCATCGGGATCGACGGCCGCACGGTGCGCGTGCGGCGGAACGTGGGGCGGGGTTGGGAGGTGGTGGAGGGCCGGTTGCCGTTGTTGATGACGGTCATCGACACGGCCAACAAGCCACGGCCGCCGTCGGCCAAGCGTATGATGCGATACAAGCGTGCCCGGGCCGAAGCGGAATTGGCTGCCCAGGCGAGGCAGAGCCTCCGCGATGTGTCGGCGGAGCAGCGCCAGGCCGAGCTGAAACGGCAGGCCGAGGCGCTGAGGAGCCAAGGGCTGTTGATCGAACAATGGGATTTGGATGACATCGACGCGGATCTCAGCCGCTGTGGGCTGGCCGGATCGCCGACCAAGGTTTTCCGCGTCCAAGGGATCGTGTTGACCAAAGAGGGGTATACGCAGATCCCGCCCACCGAAGAGGGCATTCGCCGGCTCATCCACGAACTGGTGGTCGACCGCACCCTGGGCTAAGGAGCCGTCGCAGAGTGACGTGAGCATGTTTGGAGGACGGACATTCTCGTCCGTTACCTTTTTGACGCACCTGGAAGGCCCGTTCTGCCTGCGGCGGGTGCTGGTCTTTTGCGCAGAGGACGAAAGCCAGCACCTCCGCCACCGCACGCAGCGCGACGGCCGGCTTGGGTTACCCCCGGTGGTCACGGCGGCCGGGTGTACGGGGCCGCCGTCGTTGTGTGGCGACGCAACGGGATCGGCCAGCGGAAAGCCCGGCGGATGGGCTGAGTCAGTTGCCATGGGGATTGGGTAGCGAATGATCCGAGTGAATCGACAAGGCGAGGTCTGGGTTTTTGCTGAGCAGGAGGACGGGTCGCTGCATGACGTGGCCTTGGAGCTCTGCGGCAAGGCACGCGACCTGGCCGACCGGCTGGGCGTCAAACTGGGTGTGGTGCTCGCGGGCCAGGGCGTATGCCGGTTGGCCGGGCGGCTCATTTCCTATGGTGCCGACCATGTCTATGTGGTGGAGCACGATCGCCTGGCCTCCTATCAGACGGGGCCCTATGCCCGGGTGTTGTGCCATTTGATCCGCAAGTACGAGCCGCAAATCGTGCTGTACGGGGCCACGTCCCTGGGCCGGGATCTGGCGCCGCGCGTGGCTTCGGAGATGCGTGCCGGGATGACGGCCGACTGCACGGACCTGGAGATCCAGGACGTGGTGGACCCCCGCACGGGCCAGCTGCACGAGAAGCTCATGCTGCAGATCCGGCCCGCCTTTGGGGGGAACATCGTGGCGACGATCGTCAACTACGACCAGTGGCCCCAGATGGCCACGGTGCGCGAAGGCGTGATGCCTCTGAAGGAGCCCCAGGACGGTCGCCCGGGGAAGGTGATCAGGGAGTCGGTGGAACTGGACGAGACGCTCTTGGCCCTGAGACTGATCGAGCGGCACGTGGAGCCTCGCAAGGTGAACCTGAAGGCTGCCCGAGTGATTGTGGCCGGCGGGGGAGGGGTGGGCAGCAAAGAGGATTTCCAGCTCATCCACGAGCTGGCCGGAGCCATCGGCGGGGCGGTGGGGGCCAGCCGGGCGGCTGTGGACAGCGGTTTCATCGGCAAGGAGCACCAGGTGGGACAGACGGGGACCACGGTGCGGCCCGCCTTGTACATCGCCGCGGGAATCAGCGGGGCTGTGCAACACCGCGCCGGTATGGAAGAATCAGCCAAGATCATCGCCATCAACACGGACCCCGAGGCGCCGATCTTCTCGGTGGCCCATTACGGCATTGTGGGAGACCTGAAGAAGGTGATCCCCATGATGGTCAAAGCGATCAAGGAAAAGCGGTAACGGCGGCTGAGCCCTCTGGCCCCGGCCCCTGCGGCCTGTGGGATCGAGGCCCGCCAAGCCGATTGCCGAGCATGCGGGAGTGTGACTGTGGGAAACTTCTTTCTGGATAACCGAGACATCCAGTTTCTCTTCGATTTCCTGGACTTGAGACAGATCGCCCGCATCCAGGAGGACCGCACGCCGAACGGCGACGCGGATTATCTGCCGGTGGACGAAGAGGACGCGGTGGACAACTACCGACGCGTGCTGGAGATCGTGGGCCAGATCGCCGCCGACACGATCGCAGGGAACGCCCCCCAGATCGACGAAGAAGGCAACACGCTGAACGAGGATGGCACGGTAACGTTGCACCCGCTGGTTCAGGAGAATCTGCAGCGCATGGCCCAAGCGGACATGATGGGATTCACGTTGCCGCGCAAATACGGCGGATTGAACTGCCCCACCATCGTCTACGTGATGGCCACGGAGATCGTCAGCCGGGCCGATGCGTCGTTCATGAACCTGTTCGGCCTGCAGGGCATCGCGGATACGATCTATGCCTTTGCCAACGACGAGATCAAGGACGAGGTGCTTCCGCGGTTCTGCCGGGGCGAAGTGACCGGGGCGATGGTGCTGACCGAACCAGACGCGGGGAGCGACCTGCAGGCGGTCCGCTTGCGGGCTTATCAGGACGACCAAGGCAATTGGTATCTAAACGGCGTGAAGCGGTTCATCACCAACGGCTGCGGCGAAATCCTCCTGGTGCTGGCCCGCAGCGAACCGGAAATCCAAGACGGCCGGGGGTTGAGTCTCTTCCTCACCCAACGCTCGGAGACGGTCCGCGTGCGGCACCTGGAACACAAATTGGGCATCCACGGCTCACCCACCTGCGAACTGGTCTTCGAAGACACCCCGTGCCGATTGATCGGCGAACGGCAACGGGGGCTGATCACCTATGTGTTGGCCCTGATGAACGGCGCCCGGGTGGGGATCGCCGCCCAGTCGCTGGGGATCGCCGAGGCGGCCTTCCGGTTGGCCCGCACCTACGCCCACACCCGCCAGCAGTTCGGCGGCCCCATCGAACGGCTGCCGGCGGTGGCCGAAATGGTCACCGATATGGAACTGGCCATCGAAGCCGCCCGGGCGCTGACCTACGAAACCTGTCTGGTCTGCGATCGGGAAAACAACAACCTGCGGATCCTCCAGTGGGCCGACGACCTGGACGCGGCGGAGCGAAAAGAGCGGAAGCAACAGGCCCGCCAGTACAAACGGCTCAACAGCATGCTCACGCCGATGAGCAAGTACTACGCCTCGGAGATGTGCTGCCAGGTGACCAACATGGCCGTCCAGGTGCTGGGCGGATCGGGCTACATGAAAGACTACGCGGCCGAACGCTACCTGCGCGACGCGCGGATCACCACGATCTACGAGGGCACCAGTCAGTTGCAGGTCGTGGCGGCCGTACGCGGCGTGGCGTCGGGGGCCTTCGAAACGTGGGTCACCCGCCGGGAGGGGAATCACTACGACGATCCCCTGTTGGTCGAACTGAAACAGTCCCTGGCAGACGCCAAACAGCAGCTGCTGGAGGCGATCCGGTTCGTCAAACAGAAATCCACCTCGTATCTGGATCTCATGGGCCGGCGGATCGTCGACGCAGCCATCGATGTGATCGTCGGCCACCTGCTCTTGGAACAAGGCGCGGTCGACGACCGCAAAAAACGGGTGGCGCGCCGCTTCATCCGTTCGCGTCTCCCCGTGGTGCGGATGAATTGCGAGCAGGTCCTGGACGGCGACACCTCCCCGTTGGACGAATACGAACTGCTGGCCGGGCCCGTTCCCACCGGCGGTTAGACCTTCCACCTCCCGCGGCTAATCCGACAGCATGGGTTTACTCGACCGCAGGATCGGCCTGGTCATGGGCGTGGCCAACGAGCGCAGCATCGCCTGGTCGATCACCCAAGCCCTGTGGCAAGAAGGCGCCGAGCTGGCCTTCACCCATCTGCCCACGCCCTCCAGCCGCCGGCGGATCGTGCGCCTGGTGGAACCGCACCAGCCGCCCGTGGTGCTGCCCTGCGATGTGCAGCGCGACGAGGATATCGCCAAGGTCTTCGCGGCCGTCAAGGAAACCTACGGCCGGCTCGACCTGCTGGTCCATTCCATCGCCTTCGCCCCGCCCCAGGAACTGAAAAAGCCGTACCTGGAGATGAGCCGCCAGGGTTGGCACCTGGCCATGGACATCAGCGCCTACAGCCTGGTGGCCGTCTGCCGCGCCGCCGCCCCGCTCATGCCGCCGGGCAGTGCTGTGGTCACGATCAGCTACCTGGGAGGCGAACGGGTCATCCCCGGGTACAATGTGATGGGCGTCTGTAAGGCGGCCCTGGAACACAGCGTCCGCTACCTGGCCTGGGACCTGGGCGATCGCCAGATCCGTATCAACGCCATCAGCGCCGGGCCGGTACGCACGCTCAGCTCGGCTGGCGTGGCCGGTTTCGACCAGATGCTGGACCACCATGTGCGCAAGAGCTGTCTGCACCGCAGCGTGAAGCCCGACGAGTTGGCCCGCACCGCGCTGTACCTGTTGAGCGATCTGTCCCAGGGGGTCACCGGCGAGACGATCCACGTGGACTGCGGCTTCAGCGTCGTGGGGCTTTGAGGGTTGAGGGCGGGAAGGAGGCCGGGAGCTTTGTCGCCGCGCTTGGTGAGTACGACGGATCTTCAAGATGATCCCCCCAGATGAAGCACTTCGCCTTGTCTGCCAACACGCCGTGGCCCTGGCCCCACGCGACGTGGCGCTGGAAGAGGCCTGCGGGTTGCAGCTGGCCCAGCCGGTGGCTGCCGATCGCCACTACCCGCCCTTTGCTCGGGCCATGATGGACGGCTATGCGGTCCGGCTCGGCGACGCCGGCCGCACCGTGCCAGTGGTGGGCCAAGTGGCCGCGGGCGACCGCTTCGCCGGCGCGATGGAGCCCGGAGGGTGCGTGGAGATCATGACCGGCGCGCCCTGCCCGCCGGGGACCGAGGCGGTGGTGCCCAAAGAGCATGTGCGACGGAGCGGCTCCCAGGTGTCCCTGCCCGGCCAGCTGCGTGCGGGCCAGCACATCGCCGAGGCCGGCAGTGAATGTCCGGCCGGGCGCGTGGTGCTCCAGCCGGGCCAGACGATCACGCCCATGGCCGTGGCCGTCATGGCCTCCTTTGGCATTGTGTCCGTGCGCGTGGTACCCCGCCCCAGCGTGGCGATCATCACCACCGGCGGCGAACTGGTGCCGGCCGCAAGCGAACCCGGTGAGGGCCAAATCCGCGACTCCAACGGCCCCATGCTGGCCGCCTTGGCCCGCGACGTGGCCCTGGAGCGGCCTTCGTGCCTGCACGTCGAGGACCAGCTGGAGGCGATCCTGGATGCCCTCGAGCGATCGGCCGACCACAATCTGGTCCTCCTCACCGGTGGCGTGTCGGTGGGCACTTACGATCTGGTCCCCGCTGCACTGGAGCGCTATGGGGCCGAAGTGGTTTTCCACAAGGTCCGCCAGAAGCCGGGCAAACCGCTCCTGTTTGCACGCAAGCAGAACCAACTGGTCTTCGGACTGCCCGGCAACCCCCTTTCCTGCCACTTCTGCTTCCACCGCTACGTGGCCCCTGCCGCCCAGCGGATGAGCGGTAAACCGGCGCCCGCCCAAGCGCTGCCGGGAACCTTGACCGCGCCGGTCGAACCCAAGGCGGGACGCACGTACTTTGTCACGGCCCGGGCTGAGCCAGGCGAGGAGGGGCAGTGGCTGGTCCATCCGCTGCCCACCACCAGTTCAGCGGATATCTTCGCCTCCTGGCCAGCCAACTGCTACGCCCAGGTGCCTCCGGGCAAAGAGCCCATCCCGGCCGGCCACGTTCTGCCCTTCACCTGGATCGGCAGCGCCCCCTGGCCCTATTGAGAACGTGTTCCGACACCTCAGGGTTGTCGCGCCTCCGAGATCTTCGGTCAGCGTCTGTGCAGGATCGGGAGATCCGCCAAGAGAAGCGGTAATCTCCGGCCTGACAACGGGGTTAGGTCGATCGGTGCCGTCCCGAAGCGTGGTAGGCTCCCAGGGGTCGAGGGGTGAGAGGGGCGTTGTCGTCGGGGCCTGGGAGCATCCCCCGGGGCGGCCCGGTTGGCGGGCGAGACCCCGAAATTGCTCTGGGTGAAAAGAGGTCCGCCGGGCAATGGCCCGGGATCGGCGTCTGAAGTGGCGGTGGGAGCCTGCCGCGATCAGCCAATGGAACGCGGCCCGAGAGGTTTCCCTGCCCTCGCCGCAACCCCGTGCAACACAACACGTTAACACAACCGCCTCCTGACACGCTTGGGGACTGCACCCATTTGAGCATGCGACAGCCTTCCCTGGAAATTGTGAGAGTAGTTAGCCATTAGCCACAGAGGTCACAGAGTCGGTCACGGCCTTGGCGGCTAATTGGGTTCGGTTCCAGGTGTACGTGGTGGTTTGGTCGACCGTGCCGTCGTTGTCCGAGTCGAGCTCTTCGGTCAAGAACCGGTCGTTTTGGTCATCGCTGTACGTGACCTTTTCGTCGACCGTGCCGTCGTTAGGTTTGTCAACCGTTTTCTCCAGACGGTTGCTGGCCAAGTCGAAGAGGTATTCCGCGGTGAAGCCAAGCGTGTCGTCATGGCTGTCGTAGACCTCCTTGGTCAGCCGGCCCAGCTCGTCGTAGAACCACTGGATCTCGGTCATCCGGCCCTGGGCGTCTTTCTCGGTCACCGCCGTGCGCTTGCCGTCGGCTCGCAGCGTGTACTCGAATTCGGCCAACACGGCGTCCACCGCCGCATCGTACTGGCCGTCCCCATTCTCGTCCCGGTAGTGCCTCAGGAAGTCGAGCCG
>DQVB01000217.1 GCA_015661985.1 Planctomycetota bacterium
AGTTTTGTCCTGCTAATGGCCGTCAAACGTGACATGGGGTCCTTACCTGTTGGCAGGGAGTGCTCGAGTCCACTCTTATCGGGATCGCACGTCGAGGTGTCGGTCTCCGTCCAGCCCCCGGCGATGGACCGGCCCACACCTGCCCGGGCCGAATCCCCCGTCACCGGCGGCCCCACAGCTTCTCCCCTGAAAGCTCTCGGGTAAGTCTACAAAACGCCACGGCCCGCGCGAAGGGGGGACGAGCTGAACGCGCACTGCCTCCCTCGTTTGCCCCACACACGCGGTGGCATGTCGGCCAGTAACGCAAGGGCATGCGGCGGCGCCCAGGACCCATGAAGGAGGAAAAACAGCCGTTGTGTGGGGTTGCAGCGGCCGGAAGACAGCTGGGCCAGGCTCGATGGGACTCGGGGCCGGCCCCCTTCGTATGGCCAATTCGGTGGGTCATCTGCAGTCCCCGGAGGGGCTTGCCCGCGGTGGCCTAACCGCTATGCTTGGTTTGCGTGACAGTCCCGGTTGTGGGCGACGATTGGCACGTCGGGGGACTCCCGGTCGGAGAGGTCTGTCGTGAAGCTCGTCTTGGCCATTATCCAGCCGACCAAACTCAACGCGGTCCATGAGGCCCTGAAGAAGATCGAGGTGACGCGGATGACGGTCTGCGACGGGCAGGGTTTTGGCCAGCAGCGCGGTCGGACGGCCATGTATCGGGGGCGGGAATACCAGACGACCTTGTTGCGAAAAACGGCCCTGGAGGTGGTGGTCAACGACGATTTCCTCGAGCGGACCGTGCAGACCATTATCCAGACGGCCCGCACGGGCCAGGAGGGGACGATCGGAGACGGCAAGATCTTCGTGCTGCCTGTGGAGGAGACCTACCAGATCAGTGACGGCTCGCGAGGCCCGGGGGCGGTGTGAGGTCTTCGCTCGGCGGTGCCTGATCGCTGCCGGCGCCTCGGTTGTCCCCGGCGCTTGCCGCGTTGGGGGTCCAGTGCTATTCTGAGGCCGTTTGACCGGTGGACCTGTGGGCGCACGGGCGATTGGAGGTGCCGCTTTTTTGGGGGCGCATCGAGCGATGAGGCTGCCATGCTTGTCTTGTCACGAAAAGTCGGCGAGCGGATCCTCATCGGAGATCACATTGTGGTCACGGTGGTCCGGATTACTCCCGGGTCGGTCCGTATCGGCGTCGAGGCGCCGGACGATTTGCCGATCGTGCGCGAGGAAATCAAAGAGCAGATGAAGGTGAGGCCAGCGGCGGAGGCGTCATCGGACGACCCTTGACATCTGACCCCGCTGACACCCGGCGACTCTTGACATCCAAGCACGGGGCAGCCCGAATCCGGAAGACCGGCGGGGATCGAGTCAGGCTCGAATCCGGACGGTGGTGACTGGCCAGCGCACAGCATAGCGGCAAAGTCAAAACTCAGACCGCCACACAACACTGCGGTTATCAAGAGTATCTGGATCGCTGGCTCGTCGGGCGGCCATAAAAACGGGGGCACAACCGACTCGGCTGCCTCCCACCAGATCACGGCCAGCCTGACCGGCTCTGCGCGGCGTGAGGCCTGGGGATGATTGTGTTGATCGACAACTACGACTCCTTCACGTACAACCTGGTCCAACGGCTCGGGGAGATCGATCCTTCGATCGATTTGCGGGTCTTCCGCAACGACAAGATCACGGTGGACCGGATCGAGGAGCTCGGTCCCAGCCATCTGATCATTTCCCCTGGGCCCTGCACGCCGGATCAAGCGGGTATTTCGGTCGAATGTGTGAAGCGCTTCGCCGGGCGGATTCCGCTGTTGGGCGTCTGCTTGGGGCATCAGTCGATTGCTCAGGCCTTCGGAGCCCGGATCGTGCGCGCCGAGCAGATCATGCACGGCAAGACGGATATGATCCACCACGACGATCAGGGGCTGTACCGGGGGCTGGAGAACCCCTTCCGGGCCACACGGTACCATAGCCTGGTGGTGGAGCCGGACAGCTTGAGCGACGATTTCGTCCGGTGCGCCTGGACGGATCCTGAACGGGGACCGCAAGTGATCATGGGGATCCGGCACAAGCAGTATCCACTGTTCGGGATGCAGTTCCATCCGGAGAGCTTCTTGACGGATTGCGGCCCGGAGCTGTTGCGGCGCTTCTTGGCCACCCGTTGGCCATGATCGGCTTCATGGCGTTCAGGGCCCAGTTGAAGGATCGCGTCCGATGACCAAAGCCGACCGGAAAGAGGCCCGCCGCGCGGAGGGAGGGTTACCGAGGCTTTGGCGCAGTAGTACTCTTGCTCCTGCGGTGGCCGGCGGTGCGTTGGTCTGGGCGGCGCTGCCGCCGTGCCACTTGGCCCCTCTGGCCTTCCTCGGGCCGGTCGCGTGGGTCACGTTGATCCGGCAGAGCCAACTGCGTGGAGGCCGGCCTTACGCGGCGCTGTGGTGCGCCGGATGCCTTTTCTGGCTGGCCGCCCTCCACTGGCTGCGACTCCCCCATTGGCTGACCATCTTCGGCTGGATCGCCATGGGGATCTACATGGGGTGTTACTTGCCGTTGTTCGTGGGATTGGCGCGAGTGGCGGTGCACCGTCTGCGGGTCCCCGTGGTGGTGGCGGCCCCGGTGGTTTGGATGGGTCTGGAGTTGGCTCAAGGCCATATGTTGACCGGCTTCACGATGGGCCATCTCGGGCAGACGCAATACCGCTGGGTGGCGTTGATCCAGATCAGTGACCTGGCCGGCGTATACGGGGTCGGCTTTATCGTGATGTTCGTCGCCGCTTGCCTGGCCCGGGCATTGCCCCTGGAAGGCCAGCCTGCCTGCTGGTGGCCGCTAGCGCCGGCCGCCGCTCTGCTGGCCGCCGTGCTCACCTATGGCCATCTGCGCATGGTGCCCCCTGGCGGGAAGGCGGCCGCCCGAGTGGTTCTCGTCCAGGGGTCGATCGACACGGTGCTGGAGCCCGAACCGGGCAGCCGCGAGAAGATGCACTCCCATTACTATGAACTGACGCGAGAAGCCATGCGGCGTTTTGGCCGAGGAGGGGTCGATCTGATCGTGTGGCCCGAAACGGTATTCTACGGCTGGCTGGTGACTGAACCTGGCGGAGCGGGCAAAGTCGCGCTGGAGGCAAAGTTGAGCCCGCGGCAGCGGACGTCCCGTGCGAATCTGCTGGCCATGGACCAACTGGTACGCCAGGAAATGAAGCGGCTGGCCGCCGAGTTCGGCGCGCCCATGTTGGTCGGTGTGAACCGAAAGGAGTTCACGCCGGAGGGCGTCAACAACTACAACGCCGCGGCCCTGGTGCGCCGCCATGGCCAGGTGGCAGGCGTCTATGACAAGATGCATCTGGTGATGTTTGGCGAATACATTCCGCTGGCCGATCGACTGCCCTGGCTCGTGCAAGCCACGCCCCTCAACCGACTGGGTATCGCACTGCAGCCAGGCCGCCGGCCGGTGGCCTTTCGGGTCAAGGGGTTATGGATCGCGCCGAACATCTGCTACGAAAGCGTGCTTCCGCATTTGATCCGCCGCCAGATCAACGTGCTGGAAGCACAGGGCCGCCCGCCGCAGGTGCTGGTGAACCTGACCAACGACGGGTGGTTCTGGGGCTCCAGCGAACTGGACATGCACCTGGCCTGCGCCGTGCTCCGTGCGGTGGAGTGCCGCAAGCCGTTCTTGATTGCGGCCAACACGGGCTTCTCGGCCTGGATCGACGCCGACGGGCGAATCCGGGCCCAAGGCCCACGGCGGGCGCCC
>DQVB01000442.1 GCA_015661985.1 Planctomycetota bacterium
CGGCTGAGCCCATGGTTCCTGGTGCGGCTTCTTTGCGGTATCGTCAATTGTGTGGGCCACTTGCCGCTCCGCTGCGTGGCCACGGAAGCGTTGAGGGCCGAGAGCGGAGGCCGGCTCTCCGCTCTTGGCTCTCAGCTCTCCGCTTTTTGCGGGCCACAAGGGCCAACGGCCCACAATGACAGCAGACTGGGGGACGATTCGTGGGCGGTGGCAGGATCGACAAGGGCCGATGGTTTTGGCCGATGCTGGTGACCGCCGTGGTGGTGGGCGGCATGGCCCTGCGCGTGTGGCGGTTGGGCGATCGCAGCATGTGGTTCGACGAGTCGGTCTCGTGGACCACGATCACCCGCTTTTCATGGGGGGAGATGATCCAGCGCGCCGCCCAGGCGGTGCATCCACCACTGTACTATTCGTGTCTCCGGCTGTGGGCGGATTGTTTCGGCGCTTCGTTGGAAGCTTTACGCTTGTTTTCCGTGGTGTTGGCGGCAGTGACGATGGTCGGTCTTTACCTTTTCTGCCGGGATGCGTGGGGGTGGGGCCAGGAGCGGGGAGCCGGGAGCACAGAGCACGGAGCAGGGAGCGGGGAGCGGGGAGGAAGGAGCGTGGCGGCATCGGGCACGGAGGGCCGATGGATTGGCCTGTTGGCCGCGGCGCTGGCCGGGGCGAGCAGTTATCATATTCTCTGGTCGCAGCAGGCCAGGATGTACACGCTGGGCACGGCCCTGGTGGCGCTCAGCAGTTGGCTGCTGGTGCGGGCGTTGCGCAATCATCGGTTGGGCTGGTGGTTGGCCTATGGTGTGACGGCTGCGGCGCTGATGTACACGCACAATTATGGGCTGTTTTCCACCGCGGCGCAGGGCTATTTTGTGGTTTGCTATCTGGCATGGGAAAGTGGGGCGATGCCAGCCGGCCGGCTGCGCCGCTTGTGGCTGAAAGCGGCCGTGGGGCTGGCCACCGCGGTGGTGCTGTACCTGCCGTGGGTGCCTGTGCTCGCCACTCAGGCGGAGCGTGTGGCGGAAGGGTATTGGATTCGGCCGCTGACGGGGTGGACCGTGCCGAACGCCTGGCTGCAGCTGTTCTGGCCGCGGGTGGCGGCTGGCCAACCCTCCCGGATTGCGGTGGTCGTGGTATCGTTGATGGTTGTGGGTGTGTTGGCACTTTCGGCGTTAAAGAACCGTGTGGCCGGTTGGTTGGTGCTGGCGATGGCGATGGTGCCTGTGTTGTGTGCCACGGCTGTGTCGTTGGCCTGGGCTCCGATTGTGGTGCCTCGATACTTCGTGTTTGCCCAGGTGTTTGTGTTCTGTGCCGTGGCCGCGGCGGTGTGGCGTGTGGGGCGGGGGAGGTTGCGGGCGGTGGCGGCTGTGGGCCTGGTGGCCGCGTCGCTGGGCGTGCATTGGCGTACTGTGGGCGGGTTGGACGTGGCGGGCCATCCGGGGCTGCGGGCGGCGGTGGACTATGTATTGAGCCGGCGGGGGACGGACGAGCCGTTGGTGGTGGTTCATCCGGCGATTTTTCATGCCGTGCGGTACTACGGGCGGGGGGCGGCTGAGGTGAGGCTTTTTGCCCCAGGCGCGCTGAGCCATTATACGGGCGCTCCGCTTCTGGTGCCCGGCGATCGGATCAACGCCGGTGAGCTCGAGCGACTGCCGGCCGGGCGGCTGTGGGTGGTGGACACGACGGGGTTTTCGCGCGTGTTTCCGCGTTTTCGTTTGCCGGCTGACTGGGCGCCGGTGGCCGGCACGGAGGCTTCCTTCGACGAGGTTTACGACTATCAGGGGCGCATCCTGGTATCGCAGTACGTACGGGTTGGGCGCGGGGCCGGGTCCGGGCGTGACCGGTGGGAAGAAAGCGGAGACAAGTAGTTCAGGCTCCGCCGGACGAATTGCGTTCTGCGCGGACCACGGCCGGACGCGCGGGGCAACGCGCCAAGCGTCTTCGACGGAAGCCAAGCTGGATGGTTTGGGGCCTCATTCGGCCAGCGGGCCATACTGCGCCCAGCACAGCCTGAGCGAACCCTCAGTTTGGCACTGGCTGGAATTATGGTCTCGTGTCGAACCGTGGCGGTCGCGGAGCTTGCCCCACGATTCGGAGGTCCTGTTCCGCATGAGGCAATGTGACCTACGGGAAACGGTCGTTGCGGCTTGCGCGACACGTGGGAGGGGGAAGCTCCCGCTGAGCCGTGTTTGCCCAAGAATGTGGCGCCGCTGGTTCGGGCCAGCCCGGCGGGAGCCTCGCCCCGAGGGGAAAGAAACCCGAGCGTTTTCAGACGGCGGAAACATGTGTTATCGTCAGCCCGAGTCGGGCTGGGGGTGATCAATGTCTGGTTCCACATCCCCCGTTGCCCGACCGATTCTCGTTTTGGCTGAGTGGGGTTTTGCCCACCCAGGCGGTGCTCCCTCGAAGTGACATGGGCTGGGGCAAATGCCAGTTGGTTTCGAGCCGAGCCCCACATTACTATTTGCGCTCAAGATAAGCCACATGGCCCTGATCTGTTCGGCTGCATATGGCGTCTTAGGCCGCGGCAGCGCGGAGCCGTCGTCGGGGGCGGGTAAGCCAGCTTCGCGGGCAGGGCTGGCGGTGCGCGGGAAAGGCGTGCAGAGGGGAGCCCAAGGATGTTGGCCATTCTGCCCAGGCCGCCCCGGATTGACAAACACTGCTCGAAAACATCTCCGATCTTTTCTCGGTGCAGGCTTTTCTCGCTGCAGGCGCTTGACACGGTTGAGCTGCTGGTTACACTGGTGGCGGGTGCAGGGCCGGCAGGGTGGGCGGCTGTGGGACAGGCGCGGTCTGCTGCTAAGTGGCAGGAAGCGGAGTACGTTTTGTGAGCGGGGGAGGCAGGTCCTCGGGCAAAGGAATGTAGGGGCTCTCTGCTTGGTTAGGAGTGGGCAGATGAGTTTGGCAGGAGCGATTTCGGGCGTCGGCCGCGCCGGGTGCCGCGCGGCAGGAGGGCTGGCGTCTTTTCGCCATGCGGCGTGGCCGGCCCTTCGGATCTTCCTGGGCCTTGTTCTTTTGACC
>DQVB01000555.1 GCA_015661985.1 Planctomycetota bacterium
GGAGCTGGAAGTGGCCTTGACCCTTTCGACACGTGACCCGATCAGTTACCTGGAGATCATCAAGGACGGCGAAGTCGAGCACTCGATCCGTTTCCGGGACTACGCCAAGAGTGGCCGGCTGCCGCCGATCTGTTTTGATCGAAGCGGATGGTTCCTCATCCGCGCCGCAACCGACCTGAGCGCCACCTGCCGCTTCGCCATGACCGGGCCGTACTACGTCGAGTTCGATGACCAGCCGCGCCTCAGTCGGGAGTCGGCCCGATTCTTCCTGGACTGGGTTGACCAGAGGGCCGAACGCATCCAGGTTGCCGACAGCCGCCGTCGCGATGAAGTGATCCAGTACTACCACCAGGCCCGTGATTTCTGGGCGCAGTTGGTGCAGCGCGCCAACGCCGAGTAGCGGCGAGATCGTTTTCGGGAACCGCCTGGCGTTGGCCTTTCCCGCCCCAGGTCCTGGCGGGGCGTCGGCTCGGTTGTGAACGCCCGGGCTGACTGGTAAGCTTGAGGAATCGCGGGGGCGGGCCGGCCGGGCGCGGCCAGGCCCGCGATGGTTTTCGTCTCCAGCGTCACCTCGGTTTGCGGTTCTGACATGCCCACTGGGGGTGCTCAACATTATCCGGATTTCGACAGGTTTTGCCGGTTGGCCCAGGGCGTGGACATGGTGCCCGTCTATCGGCGGCTGGTCAGCGATTCGCTCACCCCGGTGTCGGCCTTCCACAAGATCGATGCGGGCCGTTGCGCGTGTTTGTTCGAGAGCGTGATAGGTGGGGAAAAGGTAGGGCGGTACAGTTTTCTGGCCACACACCCGTTTCTCGAGATCGAGGCGTATGAGCATCAGGTGACGATCAACTCGTTGTCGGGCGTTTCCGCTTCTGGCCGTCCGCTTTTGGAAAGCCGGCAGTACGAGGCGGAGGACCCGTTGCAGGAGTTGCGATCGTGTGTCCAACGGTATCGGGCCGCCCGACTTCCCGAGCTGCCGCCGTTTTGCGCCGGCGCGGTGGGCTACGCCGGATACGACACGGTACGTTATGTCGAGCACCTGCCCAATGCCCCTGTTGACGACCGGCGTATCCCTGATTTGGCCTTTGCGTTCTATGACCAGATGGTGGTCTTCGACAACGTGACGAAGACATTGGTGGTCGTGGCCATGGCCCGGGTGGACGGCGGCCACGAGGGTCTGCGCAAGGCATACCAGGAGGCCGCTGGCCGGATCGACCAATTGGTCGAGGAGTTGGATGCCAAGCCTGCAGGGCTGCGTCCGGTGGACATCCCGCTTTTGGGCGAGGACTGTGTGGATGAGCTTCAGATCGAGTACCGCTCGAACTTCACTCGCGAGGATTTCGAGGCGGCGGTGCGGAAGTGCGTGGAGTACATCCGTGCCGGGGACATCTTTCAGGTGGTCTTCAGCCAGCGGTTGGAGGTGCCCATCCGGGTGCACCCCTTCGAGGTGTACCGCATGTTGCGGGTGGTGAATCCGAGTCCTTTCATGTTCTATGTGCGCACCCCCAGCGTAACGCTGGTGGGCAGCTCGCCGGAGATCATGGTCCGGGTCGTGGACGGCGTGGTGACGACCCGCCCGTTGGCTGGTACGCGGCCCCGTGGAAAGACCGAGGAAGAGGACCGGCGGCTGGAAGAGGAACTGTTGAGCGACGAGAAGGAGCGGGCCGAGCATGTGATGCTGGTCGATCTGGGCCGAAACGACGTCGGCCGCGTGGCCCGTTACGGTTCGGTGCAGCTGAGTGACGTGATGACCGTGGAGCGGTACAGCCACGTGATGCACATCACGTCGAACGTCAGCGGCCGGCTGGCTTCGGGCAGGACCGCCTTCGACGCCCTCCAGGCGTGTCTGCCGGCAGGAACCGTCTCCGGGGCGCCGAAGGTGCGGGCCATGGAGATCATCGACGAGGTGGAGCCGCACCGGCGCGGCCCCTACGCGGGTGCGGTGGGATACTTCGATTTCAGCGGCAACATGGATACGTGTATTGCCTTGAGGACGATCGTCATCCAAGGCAATATGGCGTACATCCAAGCCGGGGCGGGGATTGTGGCCGACAGTGTGCCGGCCAATGAGTGGCACGAGACTTTGAACAAGGCTCGCGGACCGCTGCGGGCCATCCAACTGGCCCAGCGTCAGGTGGCCGCCGGGAGTTAGTAATCGTGCGCATCGAGCGGATGGAGATCTTTCATTTGGCCCTGCCCATGCGGCGGCCGATCCGTACCCCCCTGGGCCCCACGGAAACGCTTGAGACGGTGGTGGTGCGCATGGAGGGCGCCGGAGCCAGCGGGTGGGGCGAAGCGAGCCCGGGAAATGGGCCTTGGGCCTCGCCGGAATGGGCCCGCTCGGTGTTCGATTGCCTCCGCGATTGGCTGGCCCCGCGCTTGGCCGGCCAATCGATCGATTCGGGGGAGGAGCTGGAGCGTCTACTGTCGCCTTTCCGAGGCAACCACCATGCCAGGGCAGCGCTCGACGCCGCCTGGTGGGACCTCAATGCCCGTCTTCAGCACAGACCGCTGCACCAGCTGCTCGGCGGCACACGACAGGCCATCGAAGTGGGCGTTTCGTTTGACGAAATGGAGACCATCGAGGCCCTGCTTGAGGCGATCGACGCGGCCTTCCAAGCGGGCTACGGCCGGGTGGAAGTGAAAATGCGCCCCGGCTGGGATCTACAGATGCTCAACGAAGTGCGGCATCAGTTTCCCACCCAAACCATCCATGCCGACGTGGAAGCTGCCTTGACGCTCAACCACATGGAGATCCTCTACCGGCTGGACGATTTCAGCCTGGCCATGGTCGAACAGCCCTTGCCGGCTGATGACCTGGTGGGACATGCCATGGTCCAGGAGGTGATCCGGACCCCCCTTTGCTTGGATGAGGGTATCGCCACGGTCCAGCAGGCGGATATGGCCATGGATTTGAAGAGTTGCCAGTACGTCAATATCAAGCCGGGCCGGGTGGGGGGGCTGACACCGGCGACGGCCATCCACGACGTCTGCCAGCAGCACAATGTGCCCTGTTTCGTCGGGGCCATGCCTCAGTCGGCCATCGGGAGCCGCATCGGCTGGGCGCTGGCGGCGAAGGCCAATTTCTCCTATCCGTCCGAATACGTGGATAGCGCAGAACTGCTCGGAGACGATCTGGCCGAACCGATCCGGCCCGTCCGGGACGGGGAGCAGGACACATTGAAGATCCGTCTTTGGCAGGGGCCGGGGATCGGAGTGGAGCCGGACGTCGCGGCCCTCAGCCGCGTGGCACTCCGCAAGGTGTCCGTCCCCTAGTCCTCGGCGACGGGGCGGAGGGCGGGCTTCAGACTCCTGGCCGGTGCCAATCACCGTGGAGCGATTCGAAGCAACAGCCTGGAGACATTCCCCATGATCTGCGTCATCGCCACTATCGAAGTGGCCCCCGGGCGGCGCGACGAGTTCCTGGCCGAGTTCCGCAAGATCGTTCCTGCGGTCAAGGCCGAGAAAGGCTGCCTGGAGTACACCCCCATGGTCGACCTGCCCACCAGCGTGGGCAAGCAAGTGCCGGCCCGAGAGAACGTGGTCACGGTGGTCGAGAAGTGGGAGAGCGTCGAGGCGCTGGAGGCCCATTTGATGGCTCCCCACATGATCGAGTACCGTAAGTTCGTCAAGCCGTTGGTTGTCGGCAGCCAGTTGGTGGTCCTGAGGCCTGCCTGAGCTGGGCTGGTCAATGCCTCCCCCCGAGCCTGGGATGAAGAGAGCGTCGTAGGGTAGGCGTCCTCGCTTGCCTTGCCCGAGGGTAAGCGTCCTGGCTTGGCCGGAGCATCGGATACGTCTGTCGAGCCGGTCCGGGGGGCCCAATCTGGGCAACCGGGGCCAACGGGGAGGCTTGTCCTACGAGACCTGCTGGGCTTGTGCATCGACCGCCCCGGCCTGGGCCGATCGGTGCCTTCGTGCCCCGGCCCTGGGCCCGAAAAGGCGTGGGGATGCGGCGGGCAAAGGCGCGGCTTCGTTTTTGCCTTATTATCCCAGTTTTCCCATCTTGGCGACCAGGGTGGCGTCCGCGGCGAAGTCGTATCCGGTTTTGCCCATCCTTTGCCTTTCTTACTCAACTGTTGTGACTGGCGCGTCCGATACTATCGTCACGACCAGAGTTAGCGGACTCTCCGTGTCATAAGGTCCGCACGGAACCGACACCGAGCGAACGTCGAGGTGGATAGGAGCCATGTCGTTGAATCGCATGAAAATTCTGCTCGCTGGATTGGCATTGAGCTGCCTGTTGGGGGGAGTGGCCCCTGGACAACATGAAGAGGACTTGCAGGCGTTCGCTTGGGTGGACGACAGCAACTACGGCGGCGGGCCCCGAGCCAACGAAGGCCTCTTTTTCCATTACGAATGGATGCACTTGTCGGTGTTGCGTCCTGACGTGACGACCATCGGCCTGATGGGCGACACGCGGACGGTAGCCATCGGCACGGTTGTGGATCCGGTGACCGGCGACGAGGAGCCGGTGTTCAGGGTCCAGTCCAACAGCCATGACACGGGTTTTCTCCGCTCGCCTCTGGAATCGGCCAACTGGTTTGAGCTGGGCTATATCGAAGGGCATCAGGGGTATACCTTCAACGCCTTCACCATGTCTACCCAGGAACAGCGGTTCATGCTGAACGACGTCGACGTGGTCTTTTCCGATCCCCCGGGCGTCAGCGGTTTGAAACACCTGGAAGGCTTCATCGACGAAAACCTGACGATCATCGAAAACCTGCCGGTGACCTTCGAGCAGATCGACGTGCTCAACACGGTTAACCTGTGGGGTGTGGAATGGATGTACCTCTATCGGACGCATCCGGGCCGCTGGGGTGGTCTTTGGGAATTCGGCGTCGGGGTGCGCTACATGGAATTTGACGAATGGTTCAAGGTCAACGCCCTGGGCGGCATCCTGGACGACAGCACCTGGAACACGGAAGCGGAGAACCACTTGGTCGGCCCGGTCGGCTTCGTCCGCTGGTTCCGCAAAGCAGGTCGCTGGACCTTGGCCGCCGAAAGCCGGTTCTTCTCGGGGTTCAACTCGCAGAACATACGCCAGGTGGGCACACTGGGCAGCAAACTGACCAACGATCCCGACGCCGATCCGGACGAATCCAATATCACGGGCACACAGGGATTCCCGTTGATCATGACGGCCAGCTCCTTCAAGCATTCGCGGTTCTTCAGCGAGTGGAGCCCGGGCGTGGAGTTGCGCGTCAGCTTCGACTACCAGGTGACTCGGTCCATCAGCCTCGGTGTCGGCTGGTTCGGGTTCTGGATGGACGGCATCGCCAGGGCATCGAACGTGATCGACTACCAGGTGCCCAACATGGGCATCGACCCGGCCAACAATCGCCAGGATGTGTTCATCAACGGTCCCATCCTGCGGGTACTGTGGAACCGCTGAGGCCGGCTGGGCTGGGGGTTGCCTGGCCGGCGTCACAGGGCAGGTGCCCCCGTGGCGGATAGCTTCGCCTTTTGCACGGCCCACCCCTGAGCCTTCTGTGCCCGGTGAACAGCCGTCCTGTATCCGAACACCGGTCAGTTCACCACATTGCGCAAAGGGAGTCCAAGGAGGGCTCGCCGACAGGCTTCGGCCGTCTTGATGCGGATATCCAGCAGTCCTTCTTCGCTGTAGAAGGCGGCGTGGGGGGTGAGGATCAGCCGGTCGTGGGCGGGGTGGTCAGGGTCCTGCCAGGCCCGCAGGAGGGGATTGTCGGCCGGAGGCGGCTCTTCGGGCAACACGTCGATCGCCGCCCCGGCC
>DQVB01000630.1 GCA_015661985.1 Planctomycetota bacterium
AGGGGATGCCGGCCCAACGCCACGTGCCCGGGCCCTTCAGCCCGGACCCCCGGTTGCCCACGGCCAGCCTGCCGGTGCCCGGCCAGCCTGTCCAGTCCCGTGAGCAACAGGCCGTTTCTCAGCTCGCTGCCAGCCCGCTGGCCCCCGGACTGGCCGGAGCGGAGGGCACCGGGACACCGGGAAGCGTGACGCTGGAAGGTGCCCAGTCGCCCCAGCTGACCATCCAAAAGTTCGCCCCGGCCGGGATCCAGGTAGGCCGAACCGCCACGTTCCGGATCGTGGTGCGCAACACGGGCCAGACGCCTGCTCAGGACGTCCAGGTGCAAGATGAGATTCCCAAAGGTACCCGGCTGGTAGCCACCGAGCCACTGGCCTCGCGCGGCGTGAGCGGCCAACTGGTATGGAAACTGGGCACGATGAACCCTGGCGACGAGGCGACCCTGGAGGTCGAGCTCATGCCCCTGGAGGAAGGTGAAATCGGCAGCGTGGCCACCGTTCATTTCGGGGCAGCTGCATCGGCCAAGAGCGTGGCCACCAAACCGGAACTGGTCGTGGAGACTTCAGCTCCCCGCCAGGTCTTGATTGGCGAGGAAGTGGTGCTGAAGATCACCCTATCGAACCCGGGCAGCGGCACAGCCACCGGCGTGGTGCTCGAAGAACACGTGCCCGCGGCGTTGCAGCACCCGGCCGGTTCCGAGTTGGAATACGAGGTGGGCGACCTGGGGCCGAACGAAAGCCGTCAGATCGAGCTGCGGCTCAGGGCCGAACGCCCGGGACAGGCCACCAACGTGCTCATTGCCCGCGCCGATGGGAACCTGAAGGTCGAGGATCGCGTGGACCTGGAAGTGCTCGCCCCCCAGCTGGCCGTCCACGTCGAAGGGCCCAAACGGCGGTACCTCGAGCGCGAAGCCACTTACATCTTCTCCGTGGAAAACCCGGGTACGGCACCGGCCAAGAACGTAGACCTCGTGGTCTATCTGCCCCCAGGATTCCAGTTCCTGCGGGCCAACAATTCGGGCTACTACGACGAGTCGAACCATACGGTCCGCTGGCGCCTGGCGGAACTGCCCGCCGCGGAAAAGGGTTCCGTCCAATTGACCGCCGTGCCCAGCCAGCCGGGCGAACATTCGCTTCGGTTCGTCGGCAGCACGCCCAGCGGACTGTCGGCTGAGGAACGCCAAACGGTTCGTGTGGAAGGGATCGCCGCCCTCCTATTCGAAGTGGTCGACGTTATCGATCCCATCGAAGCCGGCGGGCAAACCACGTATGAGATCCGCGTGGTAAACCAGGGCTCCAAAGCAGCCACCAACGTACGTTTGGCCGTGCTCCTGCCGCCCCAGCTGCGTGCGGTCGCCGCGGAAGGCCCCCCGGGGATCCAGTACAAGGTGGACGGCAACAAGGTGACGTTCGACCCGCTGGGACGCCTGGCCCCCAAAGCCGATACGACGTACCGCGTCCGCGTTCAGGGGCTCGAGCCGGGTGACCTGCGCACTACGGTCCAGCTGATGGCGGACCAACTGCAGGATTGGGTCACCAAACAGGAAAGCACCCGCGTGTACGCCGACGAGTGAGTGGCGACTCGACCGACGGCGCTGGTGACCAGCGGCCGGCGCCGTCCGTTCTGTGAACGGTGGCCGGCGCCGTCCACACTACATTCCGCCCTCTACCGGCCGGTCTCGGCTCTCCGCCCCCCCAGCTCTGCGTTTCTGCGGCGAACGACTTCCGCCACTTCTCGCACCGCCGCTCGTTCCACGGGCTCCAGCTGCTCGAAGAGGCGCTTCTTGCGCATATCAAAAGACCGGCGCGGTCGGCTCTGCGGCTCGAATCGGGCATCGCCGTTGTGGAAACACCAGCCCGCCGCGCCGCCTTCAATCGCCCCGCGTAGGTCCGCGACGAAATCCTCGGCCGTCGGCTGCCAGCCCTTGGTGAAATCGCGGCGGAAGGGCTCCTGGTAATGGACCGGCACCACGCGCCCCAGCTGGTCCATCCACGCCAGGTACTGCCGAGTGACCTGACGCGTTTGCTGGGGCGACCGCGCATCACGCGGCCGGTGGGGACTGACGAAGTCGACCCGCACGTCCAGCACGTAGCGGCGTACGTCGTCCCGAGGTGCGTCGCGCACGTAGGAAATCGTCACCAAGCGATTCGGGTCCACGGCCTTGAGCGCATCGCGCAGCTTCCGCGCCTCCTCAAAGGGGACATACTTGCTGGAGACTCGTCGGCTGCGGATGTTGTGTTCGTTGGCCATGTCGAAGTACCCATTGCGCCACGCTCTCAGCTCCTTGGCCAGCGTCTGAAGGGCCCGCACGTGAGCAGCCAACCTGCCCAAGTGCGGGTTTCCCAACCGCCCTTCGCCGCGAGTAAGCGTCACATCGACCACCATCCCGCGTCGGTCGCATTCGCCCATCAGCCATTTCAGTTTGCCCAGGTAAGGCTCCCGAGGACCTCCCTGATCATCAACGGCCGACACGTCGTTGCCGAAGGCGCTCCAGGTGGCCCAGACGCGGATCCAGTTGAACCCGAGCCCCTCGATATCATCCAGGTCTTCAAGGATGAACCGGCGCGGTGCCCCCAGAGCCCCGTAGTAGCTGATGCCCAAAAGAAACGTCGGCCGGCCGTCCAGGGTGAAACGCGATCCTTCTACGGCTAGCTCGGCCGAGCGAGCGGAGCGAGCCCCAGCGACCCAGACCGCCATGGCCAAGATCACCACTAAGGCTCCGCGTAACGCACATTGGCGTCCGATTCTCCGGATACCCAACGCCCCAGACCCGCAACCAAAGCAGGACGGATGGCCAATCCGTCCTGCAAGGATCCGCCCAGCCGGCGCAGAAGTGACACCATAACACCCTGAGCCCGTGTCACCCATCACAAACTCCTTCTATAGACGACTGGGCGCCCGCCGGTGCAGTGCCACTTGTCGCTGCTATCTCGTGGCTCGGCGCTGCTGCAAGACGCATCCCCGACCGGCAGTACGGCGGGACCGGCGAAAACAAAAGCGGCAACCAATCATTGCACTCCGAAAGGGGCATAGGCTTCCAATCAGCTTGGCAGGCGAAAGGCCGGAGTAGAGGCGGAGATAACCGCCATTTCCGTCCAAAGCCGCTGGAGCCTCTGTCTTTGCGTCCGATCCGCCGTGCGCCCGGGTGCGGTAGTATCCGGTGAGGTCATGCCACGCATACCCACCATGTTGGTCGTCCAATCTACGGGGCGCCGGGCGCGAAGACAAGTGGCCAATCCCTTACGCCGCGGCATCGGCTGCGTACCCCGATCCTGTTACGGCCCCACGGTGGCAAGCAATCACGGGTCAGGGGAGCTGCGGCATCGTGTCGGGGAGGGTGTAGCGGGAAGCTTCACTCCGCCGACGGGCGCACAGCCGGCTGAGCTGCCGAGGGGGAAACTGGTGCGCCCTGGCCCGTCCGCCCCAGGGGAAAGCCCGAATGGTCACATCGATAGGATTATCTCGCCAGAAGGCCTGCTGCAATCGATGGGGTCTGCAGCATTGCGGATGGTTACTCCCGATGAAGGTGGGGGTGGCTTTTGGCCACATTTTCTTGACCTCTTCTGCCCGATCGCATATACTGTCTCTGAATTGTCAGGGTTCCGGTAATGTTATGAGGCTGTTGATCGCCAATTTCGCGGCTTTTGCCGTCCTGCTGGCTGAGCTGCCGCACGTGTTTTGCGGCTGTGGCTGTACCGGGCTGGCCGGTGGTGCTGCTTTGGCGGCTTCGGACGAGGTTGTGCCCTGTTGCCGTGGGCATGGGGGCGGTGCCGGGCAGGAGGACAACAGGGGGACGCCGTGCCGGTGCCGGGGCTGTGGAGTGATCTATGCCCTGCCCGCCGGCGCGGGAGGCGGTACGTGCCGGCTGCCCGTTTGGCAGCAGACGTGGAGCGGCAAGTTCGCAGGGGAGGTCTCCTTCGGGCAGTGGAAGGCGGCCGGACCGAGTCCCGCCAGACATCAAGTGACCTGGTGGGCGGGGGCGTTTCCAGGCATGCGTTGTACGCTATCGGTAGTGTTGGGGCATCTGCTACTCTGAGGCGGCCCGGCACCTCTGCTGGAGGGCTTTTGTCTCGTGTGATCTCGGCTTGGTATTGCGCCGAGCTGCGGGGCGAAGAGCCACAGGTTTTCTGATTCTACCAGTAGGGAGGGTAATGCGATGTCCGTATGGAAGGGGCATCTCCGGTCGACCGCTGGCCGGCCGTCGTCCCGACCGGTCGGGGTCCGCTGGCCGCATCTGGCTTGGCAAGCGGTGGCCGGGCTGTTGCTCGGTTACTTCCTGCTCCACCCCTTGTCGATGGTGATTTTCCAGTCCCTGGACCCTCGCTTGGCTGAACATCAAGGGGACGGGGGCCATTGGTGGGCCCCGATCTTCCATTCTTTTCATTGGGAGATGCAGCCGATGGGTTTGGTCTTCGGCGTCGTGGGTGCGGGGATCGCGGGCACCTACGGGTATTGGCGTCTGGTCGTTGCCTTTCAGCGGGACCGGTTGGCTGAAGAGCTCCGCCGCAACGAGCTGTTGCGGCAGCAGTTGGCCGAGCAGGCGGAGCGTTTGCGTCGCAGCAACCGGCAGCTGGCGCGGCTGGAGCGGGCCAACCGGCGTACGACGCAGTTCATGGCCCATGATTTCAAGACGGCGCTGAATTGTGTGGGAGGTTTCGCCTCGCAGCTGTTGGAGAAACCATCGCTGCGCGACGATCCCGAGGTCGCTCGGGCACTGGCGGCCATCCGCCGCCAAGCGCACCGGATGATGGGCAGCGTCACGGACCTGTTGGAGATGGCCCGGGTGCGCGAGGGGGGGCGGCCGAACCGGCGGACGGTTTCCGCCACTCAGCTGCTGGAAGAGGCGGTGGAGGATTTCTCCTTGCCGGCTGTGGGCGGGCGCCTCACCGTGGGCCCCAAGCACCGCAGCTGCCCGCCCTTGGAGGCGGATCCACAACTTCTGCGCCGCGTGCTCTGCAACCTGATCTCCAACGCTCTGAGGCACAACGGTCCAAGGACCTGCGTGACGGTAGACGCCGAGTTGGCTGCCTCCGGCGCCGAGATCCTCTTCCGCTGCCGCGACGATGGGCAGGGCGTCCCCGAGGAACGGCTGTCCGAGATCTTCACGGAATTCGCCACCACAGGCGATTCGGCCTCGGGGGCTACGGGCCTGGGGCTGGCCTTTTGCCGATCGGTTGTCGAGGCTCACGGCGGGCGGATCTGGTGCGAGAACCTCCCGCGCGGAGCCCAGTTCCTTTTCACCATTCCTTTGAAACCGGGAGAGTGACGAAGATGACAGAGAACACGACTTCCCCCAAACGGGTGCTGGTAGTGGAGGACGAGCCCGATTTCGCGGCCTTGTTGGAAACGATCCTGACCCAAGCGGGTTTTTTGGTCACGACGGCCTATAGCTGTGAGGATGCCTTCGAAGCAGTCCGCAAGACGAAACCGGATCTGGTCACGCTGGACATCGCCATGCCGAGAAAGTCCGGGGGGCTGTTCTACCGCCAACTGAAGGCGGACCGCAGGTTCCGTTACCTGCCTGTGGTCGTGGTAACGGGGATTACCCGAGACGACCGCGAGATGGACAACATCGTCCACTCGCTGCTCGAACCTGACTCGATCCCCGCCCCCGACGCTTACGTGGAAAAACCCATCGACGGCTCGAGCCTGGTCGACACCATCCGCCGGGTGCTCGAGTCAAGTCCGAGCGGCGCTGGGGAACCGGTGCCCTGAGCCGGCCACAGGGCGGGGGGCGAGCACAGCCCGAAACGGTGGGCCGGCGCGGTCGCACCAGGTGTTGGCCAGACCCGATCGCCACAGACCGAACGGAATGCTGGCCGCCCCCCCAACGACTCATGGCGCCTGGCGAACGCTTGCAGCTCAGCCGGCCGAGCTGTTCCTGCGCAGCCGCTCGA